>JBMLPO010000429.1:0-3778 GCA_049242065.1 Bacteroidia bacterium | reverse complement strand
CACCAGCCCATCCACGAATATTGGTAATCGTTTACACCTCTGATGCCATTGTTGATTGACTGATTTGATTGCCACATTAGACTATCAATAATAATTGAACCATCTCTATAGCTTAAATCGGGTTTTGATAAATAGTAAATTGGAGCATCTACCGCATTGTGCCTACAGATAGCTTGCTTCCAATATTGGGTAGTTCTTTCATAAAACTCATCTGGGCTTAGTCGGATTTCATGTAATATTTTAGGTCCGTATAATTTGGCATTCTTTGTAAATACATTCAAAATTTCAGCGTAGGTGGGATTGAAATCTGTAGAAAAGTTAAATGGAGAATGTGAATTTGGATTTTGTTGAACACCCCTTTCATCTTTGTTAAAGATCCACTTTTCACCTGATTGAGGGAACTTCATTACCTCTAGGATGGAATAGTAAATTCCTTGGTTGATCATGGTTAATCGCTGTTGAATATCTTTGTTGTTAGGTATTTTTTTGAAAGCTTCGTTGATTATGTTTTCGTATTGATTTAGCATTTCCCAACTCAGGTAACTTTTAGCAAAACTTATTGGAGGTTCATATAAACTCAAATTCTGTTTTGACTTATTTAAAGCTATTGTTTGTTGATGGAGGTAACTCATTACAAATGGAGAAGCATCGCCATAATATGCATCACAAAAAACCTTTGTAAGGCTATCTACTGAATAGCTGGTATTCCACAATAATTTAGAAATGATAAATGCTCTCAAAGGTTCCATGTCACCAGAAGGAGAGTTATAACCTTGTTCAAACATCATATTGACACCATATCTTTTAAACAATTGCAAGTTTGGACCAAGTACTTGCCAATTCGGAAAAGGCATTACTAAATGAGAAAAGTTGATCACATAATCCCATACCAAAATATTCTTAGTAATCTTACTCCAATTGCTTAAGTCGATTTCAAAATCAGTACCAGCAATAGGCTTACTTCTATTACTCTCAATGGTGCAGAGCATGATATTAACATTTGGACGAGGCTGCGTAATAACAGGTGCACTTCTTGAGTATTGATAAGCCAATGTTGATATGATTTTATCAGGAAATGAATCTGCAATTTGGTTGACGAACCTGAGTATAGAACCGGCATGACTCTTCTCCTCTTTGTCTGTTTTAGTGCATGCAGCACATTCGCAATAATTATAATTATCCATCTGACTCACACTCCAATATTTAGCGAAAGGCTTGTGCGACATCTCTGCTCTTAAACTTTGTACAACAATTTTTAAAGCCTCTTGAGAGCTCATGCAAACCTGATCTTTGAGACGCACTCCATTTCTTTGTGCAAAATATTCAGGATGTGATTCAAAATATTTTTCTGGAGGAAGAAGTCGGTGTAAAGTATGAACCCACAATCCCCAACCTGCATGATTTTCAAAACTACCACTATCTGCATGGGTTAATTTGTGCCATTTGGCATATTCACCTTTTCTGCATTCACCATAAAAAACCTCACGGTATTCAAAAGCAGGAATTTGTTCAATGGTTTCATCTTTTAAGCCATTCTTTTGGATGTTTAACAACGTGGCAGTTTGATGAGCTTTGATTTGGTTAATGGTATTGTCTTTGCTGTCATCAGGATTTAGTGATGAAATAAGAACATGGTCTGCAGTGAGGTATTGACAAGCAAAGTATTTTTCAAGAATATAATAAACGGCATTTCGATGAGCTCTTTCAGAAAACCCGTAAATATTGATTTTATTAGATTTGATTTGAATTCCAAAACCATCTTCCTTCCACTTGTTTTCATTTGGAAAGACCGTTTTGGAGCCTGAATGAAACTTCACTTTTAATAAGTGCTTTGGGCCCAACATAGAATTCAGGTATTGCTTTAAAACACTTTCAGGGCTTTGAGCAAGCGTACTTGAAAGAATAAAGCTGATGAAGCAGAAAATAAATAATACTTTTTTCAATCTGAAAATCCTCCTTTACCTCTATAGAGTTTGATGGCACCTTTAAATTTTAGTTTTACAACTGTTACTTCTTCATCCAAATCTGTATTTGGAATATCAATAAACAAAGTACCAGGAACAGAACTCCAAGAAATCTTTCCCATTTCGTTTATTTGAAGCGGCTTGTTAGAACCCACAACTTCTGCCGAAAGCACCTCATTCCTTAAGCCTTTTAGCATGATACTTGTTTGAGTGTTTGATGAAGAATTGTTGTTGATCTTTCTAGTATCGGTTAGGTATAAATACAAAGTTTGTGAATCCAATGATAGGGTAGTTGGTCCATAGAAATGACCCGCAGGCAAACCTTGTCTTGTTGAATAAATAGCCTCTGCATGCTTTTTAGTCCATCTGCCTAAATCCTTTAATAATTGGGTTTGTTCAGCTGTTATGGTACCATCAGATTTTGGTCCGATATCAATTAACAGATTACCACCCATGCCTAAACATTCAGCAAAAGTTCTTATCACCTGATTTGAAGTTTTCATGAGGGTATCATCGGGGCGCCAACCCCAGTTATCGTTGCTAGTCATGCACAATTCCCATACTGCAGATTCGGGTCTAGTAACAGGCATATTTTGTTCAGGAGTATGGTAATCGCCATAAGATTTAAGTCTACCATTTAGAATGGCATTGGGATTTTTTTTACGGATATCACTAGCGATTTTCTTTGCATTCCATTCCTCTTCTGAATGCTCCCAATCGCCATCAAACCAAAACAAATCGGGATTAAACTCTTGGGAAATCTCATTGATTTGAGCATGCATAAATTTCAAAAATTTGTTCCAACGAATGGTATCATCTTTTAGCTGATAACGGCTCTCATCTTTAAAGAAGCCATTGTAATGTGGATGCGACCAATCTAACAAAGAATAATAGGCACCAAACTTGAGTCCGCGAGCACGAATGGCTTTTTCGAAAGGACTAATCACATCTTTTTTACAAGGCGATTGAGCAGGAATACTCAATGGTTTTTTAGGATTCCAAAGTGGCTTTGGACCAGGACGCATGGGTTCACCTTTTTTAAAATTATATAAGGTATTAGGCGTAATTTGTTTGGTATTCCAAAGGGCTACACCATCATGGTGTTGGGTGGTAATTACAACATAGCGAGCACCACTTTCTTTGATTAAATCGGCCCATTGATCAGGATTGTAATTTTCTGCTTTGAAACCTTTTATTTGGTTCATGTAAAAAGGGTAGGACTTACCTCTATTATGAAAACTCCAGCTTTCGGAAGTTCCTTCAACTGCATAAATCCCCCAATGAATAAATATACCCAATTTAGCATTGGCAAACCATTCCATTTTAGGAGGAATGGAATCGAAATAAGCTTGCGCATTTAGTCGAGTTAAGCTAATTTGTATAAGGATAATTAAACTGAAACAGGTTTTTAAAATTGATTTTCCCATTTGGCAATTTATAGAATTGCAGCTAAAAATTTGATTTGCGTTCATATCAAAATTGAAGCATAAAAAAAGCTGCACCCTAAAAGAATGCAGCTTTTTCTTGAGCCTTTGTTTAATTTAGTCTTTCAAAGCCTTCGCTTTTCTAGCACCTAAAGCAGCACCAGCAACAAGTACCAATGCAATACCACCATCAATAGGAGTATCAGTTACATCATCATCAAAACCTGGCTGAGCCGATAATTTGTTGGCAGTGAATAGGAGGGCTGTTCCTAAAATCAATGATAAAATATATTTTTTCATAATACTATAATTTTTCTTTTTCTCAATTCTCTTTATCTCGTTTTCTTCTACTTAATGAACTTAATGGTTTGAGTTGTTTTTCCATTTTTC
>JBMLPO010000428.1:0-14422 GCA_049242065.1 Bacteroidia bacterium | reverse complement strand
GTCATCATCGTATTCATCCCAACTAATGATTAAACTGGTAGCAGAGCCTACAATCTTTCCTTCATATTCAATTACCTGCATTCCATCTGGAAATAACTTGAATTGAGAATCGAGCATTTGGTATGTCCAGGGATCATTATCTGGAAAGCAGATTTTGGATAACTCTATGATTTCACTGAAATCATGTCGTTCAGCCGTTCTTTCAATCAGTTTTGGTTTTCTGGATGCACGTGTTTTCATGGAATATGAATTTTGTATTATAAACAAAAGACCTTCGAAATTTCGAAGGTCTTTATCTTAAATTATTTTAGTGTAAATTATGCCAAACATTGGTTACGTCGTCATCTTCATCTAAACGCTCCATGAGTTTTTCAAAATCAGCTATTTGCTCCTCTGTTAATTCGGCATGAGTGGTTGGAATTCTTTGCAATTCAGCATTTAGTATTTCAATTTTTCTTTCTTCTAATGCTTTTTGCATCGCACCAAATTCAGTGAAAGGAACTGAAATCATATAATGACCTTCGCCATCATCCTCTAGTTCTTCCATTCCGTAATCAATCATTTCTAATTCAAAATCTTCAGGATTGATACCCTCTGCAGGAATTCTGAAAATACCTTTTCTTTCGAATAAGAAGTCTAAGCTACCTGAAACCATCATCTGACCACCTGTTTTGTTGAAATGCGCACGTAGATTGGCAATCGTTCTGGTAGGATTATCTGTTGCAGTTTCAATAATCATCGCAACACCATGTGGACCTTTTCCTTCATATGCAATTTCTTCCATGTCTTTGCCATCTTTTGCACTCGCACGGTTGATAGCAGCATCAATATTGGCTTTAGGCATATTGGCCGCTTTTGCATTGGCTATAATAGCACGTAAGCGTGAGTTCGAATCAGGATCAGTGCCACCAGCTTTAACGGCAATATGAATTTCTTTACCAAATTTTGTAAAAGCTCTGCTCATTTTAGAATAACGAGCAAACATCTTGTGTTTTCTTTTTTCAAATACCCTTCCCATGTATTTCCTATTTTAGAGGCTCCAAATATAAGAAGCTTCGACTTTAATTTGATAATTTTATCTTCCAAATTCTATACAATATAATTCTTGTTTATTGAAGAGTGAGCTTTGTTTTATTGTTTGATAATCAGATAACAAGATTTTAAAATGTACTGTTTAAGTGAAATTTATACGAAACAAATCTTTTTATTCATTGGAAAAACATCACTTTTGAGGAAGGAAACATGACTACTAAAAGGCTATATATAGACCAAATGGGCAGAGAAATTGAGCTGCCAGCAAAGCCCAAAAGGATTGTTTCTTTGGTGCCTTCCCAAACAGAATTGTTATATGATTTGGGTTTAAATGATGAAGTGATTGCGCAAACCATTTTTTGTATTCATCCCAATTGGGCACATCAAACTAAAACAAGAATTGGTGGTACTAAAAAACTTCAAATAGAAAAAATAAGAGAATTAAAACCCGACCTCATTATTGGTAACAAAGAGGAAAATCAGAAAGACCAAGTGGAAATTTTAATGAAAGAATTTCCTGTTTACATGAGCGATATTCAATATTTAGAGGATGCTTTAAAAATGATTTCTGATTTAGGAATCATCAGTGGGAAGGAAGTAGAAGCCAATTTAATTGTTGAAGAAATTAAACTTGGGTTTACGCAATTGCATCAAACAGAAAACAAAAATAAAATAGCTTATATCATTTGGAATGAACCCTTGATGGCAGCAGGACATGATACATTTATCAATGAAATGCTTGTAAAATGTGGTTTTGAGAACGTGTTACTACAAAAAGATTCTCGATACCCAGAAACTAATATAAATGAACTAAATGAATTGGGTGCTGAATTTGTTTTGCTTTCATCAGAACCATATCCTTTTGCTGATAAACATATTCAACAATTTAAAAATGATGGTTTAAAAGCAGAAGTCATATTAGTTGATGGTGAATTATTCTCTTGGTATGGAAGCAGATTGAAGTATTCTGCAAACTATTTTAAACAGCTGATTCAGCAAATTAATACGAAACATGAAAGCTGATTTAAAACCTTGGCTTGCCTTTGCAGCAGTATCTTTTTTCTGGGGAACTACTTATTTAGCAACAAGAATTGGAGTACAATCGATACCACCATTTTTGATGGCAGCATTAAGGCAGGGTATTGCTGGTATTTGTTTGATTTTGTATTTCAAAGCTAGAGGCTATCAAATTCCATCTATGAAGGACCTCAAGGTATTCTCTATGAATGGCATTATAATGTTAGCAGGAGGAAACGGAATTATTACTTGGGGCATGCAATATGTTGATAGTGGCATGACCTCTTTGATATGTGCATTAACACCCGTTTGGATTGTTTTATTGAATTACTTGTTAGGAAACAAAGAGAAAATTACTCCATTAACCATTATTGGATTTTTGGTTTGTATAGCAGGACAAGTGCTGATATTTAAGAATAGAATTTACCTCTTTAATCACGATCATTTTATGTTTGGGGTGATTGCAGTTGTGTTAAGTAATATACTGTGGGCATTGGGAACCATTTATTCGAAGAACCACAAATCGGAAACGCATCCCTTGTTTGCGTCAGGAATTCAGATGTTGGCAGGAGCAGTTGTATTAAGTATTGTGGCATTGATCAGAGGTGAGCAAGATGTCTTTCATCCGAATACAGATTCATTGTGGGCCTTGTTGTATTTGATAGTATTTGGCAGTTGGGTAGCATTTGGTTCTTTTATGTATGTGATTAAAAAATTACCTGCGAATGTGGTATCAACCTATGCCTATATCAATACAGCGGTTGGAATTATTTTAGGTTGGTTGTGGTTAGGAGAGCCCATGGATTTGTTTACTGTATTGGCATTGGTATTAACCATTGCTGGAGTATATTTAGTGAGCAAAAGCTCGCTTACATGACAGAAAAATCGCATAACCAAGAAGTAGGAAAAATAGGAGAGGACCTTGCATTAAAATACCTTTTAGAAAGAGAATATGAACTGCTAGAACGCAATTACAGAGCGGGAAAAGCGGAAATAGATCTTTTAATGAAAAAGGGTGAAGAATTGATAGTGGTTGAAGTGAAAACCCGCTTTAATGCCATCCTAGAACCCGAAAAAGCAGTAGGAAAATCGAAGCAAAAAACACTTGCAGCAGGAATTGAGGAATACCTTAATTCGAATGCTTTGGAGCTCCATGTTCGATTCGATATCATAGCCATTAACTTTTATTATGGAAAAGTTGATATCACCCATTTTGAAGACGCATTTTATCCGGGTTTTTGAGGTAAAGGGCAATTTGTTTTAAATCAAACCCTTAACTTAAAATTGTTTAAACTGGTTTTTGACTCGGATATTTTATCAATTTCTTTGATATTTTTTTGAAGTCAAATCCAACAAGGAATAAAGTTTTAAACAAGCAAAAATCTCAATCAAATTAATACTTTACAGGCTGTGGAAAATGATGATTCAATCCTGATAAGAGTTTATAGGAATGTGAATTGATTTTAAAATCAGACAATGATTGTGAACATATTTTTGTATCCCAATCATTAGTATATGTCAACTGCCCAATCCGATTTAATTATTGAAAAAATATGTTTAAGTATATGCTTAAAAAATCCGGTTTTGCTTGAAAATGCGATGGGTGAATTGAATGATTCTCTATTTACACAACCTGAATTAGGAATTGTTCTGCAAGCAATGAAGTTGATGATTGAGATGGAAATTCCAGTTGATGAATTCACCTTAAAAAGGCATCTTCAGCATTTGGATCCATCAACAAATTGGAGTCAAATCATCCATAATATTTTATCGATTCATTTTGTGTTAGTTCATTAAAAAGTAATTTTCTACAAAGGAATTTTTTTCAAATTGCCGCAGATTTACAAGATACTCATACACCTGTAAATGCAAAAATTAAAAAAGCAGTAAGTCAGTTATTAGATTTAAAATACTTGGAAGAGAAAAGACCTGTGCTTCCATTGTCACATATCATTAAAAGTACCTTGAGTCAGACAGGCTTATTGTCAAAGTTAGATAGTCTTAATACAGGTTTTGATGATTTAGATGAATTGTTATCAGGTGGATTACAAAAGGGTAATATTTGCATTGTTGCAGCCAGGCCAGGTATGGGTAAATCATCTTTTCTTATCGGACTGATGCATCAGTTTGTTTTCAAACAAAATAAGCCTTCCTACTTTATTTCTTTAAAATCTAGCGAATTAGATTTTCTGAGGTATTTATTGGTTTATCAAAGTTCAAATTCAGTATTTATAGAGCCCTTTGAATGGACAGATTCAATGAAAGCAGATGTGAATCAATTCAAAGAATATGAGGAGAACAATAAGTTGGGATTTTGTTCATTGAGGAAATTTGAAGCTGATGAATTGTTTCATCAAGTATTTATGGCAGCAGTGAAGAATGAAGCTGAAGTGGTAATTATCGACAGTTTACAATTGATGCATGAATTTGGTAAATACAACCATGTAACTAGAGAAAAGCAGTTGGGTATGGTTTTAAAGAAGCTGAAGCAATTGGCAATTGAGTTGAATATACTCATTATAATAGGATCAGATTTGAGTAGAAGTGTAGAGAAAAGGTCAGCATCATTTCGCCCCATGTTAAGTGATTTAAAAGACAGTGGTTGGATAGAAGAGATAGCAGACCAAGTATTATTTATTTATAGGCCATCATGTTATGGATTTTCTGAATGGGAAGATGGCTCATCTACTTATCAAGAAGCTGAGATATGTGTTGCCAAAAACAAATTAGGTCGATTGGATAGCGTCATTCTAAGTTATGATGAAGAATTATTCAAATTCGATAATTTGAATCGAATGCAGCCAATTAGTTATGTCCCCAACGAAAGGAAATCAGAATTTACTAACCCATTTTAAAGTCCGCCACCCAAAAAATATTGATGAAGAAATCGCCGTCTTTGACTGTGCAACTGCAGTCTGTTTAATTAGGTTCATACATCTCGAATTTGCTATCGCAAATTCGACGCTATGGTATTAGATCAATTGGGGTGGCGGCTTTAAATTTTATGAAACATACAATTCAAAAAATAGGAACTATTGAAGGCTTGAGTTTGTTGATACATGCTCCAGTTCCTCAGTTATTGGGACTCATTCAATACCCCTTATACAAAGGATTTAGTATTCCTAAAAAAGCGGGAGGATACCGTAAAATACTGGCTCCAGCTGCCGATTTAAAAATGGTTCAATCTAGCTTAGCTGTAGAACTTCAAAAATTATATGTACCTCCATTTTCTGCATTTGGATTTTTGCACAATAGGGAAGATGAAGAGAAAAGTATTAGAGCCAATGCTCAATTGCATGTAGGCAAGAAGTATTTGTGGAATATTGATATCAAAGATTTTTTCGGGAGTATTTCAACCCAAAAAATTAAAGATACTTTGATGGCTCCACCTTATTTGTTAAAAGAACAAATTGCTATTGATATTGCTTTATTGTGTTGCTATCAGCGGCAATTACCAGCAGGAGCTCCAAGTTCTCCAATTTTATCGCATATAGCTTGTAAGGAATTAGATGAAGAACTTTTGCGATTGATTAAAAGCCAATCAACAGCTATTCAAGTAAGTCGTTATGCCGATGATTTGAGTTTTTCTTCTCATGAAGAAATTACTGAATCTTTTCAGGTAAATGTAATTCAGCTTTTAAAAAAGCACGGATTTGAAGTAAATACCAAAAAGAATCGAATGGCTAAATTCAATCAGTCAAAATGGGTAACTGGAATAAAAGTAAATGAAAAGTTAAACCTCGACAGGCGCTATATCAGAAATATAAGGGCAATATTGAATGATATCGAACAAAGAGGTTACCAAGCTGCAAATTGTAGATATTGTGAAATCATACATGAGGAGGAGCAAGCTGATAAACTGTTGCATCATCTCATTGGGAAAATCAATCATGTTGGTTTTATTCGAGGTAAGCATGATGCATTGTATTTAAAAATGAAAGTTCGATTATCTCAAATAATCCATCAACTTTAATAGTCACTAGTATAGAATTAGATGAATCGGGCAACTATTAAATTTATTAGTTTCATATTAATTCTGTTAAAAACCTAGATATAAATTATCAATCATATCTTTAAGCTCATTAGGCTTTAAGTCAGCTTTTTCACCCTTGTCGTAGATGGTTAGTAGATAAACAGTTTCGGTTATTACATACAAATAAGTGATTACCCTTGCTCCACCACTTTTGCCTTTTCTTTTACTACTAATAGCCAAACGTATTTTATAGCAGTTGTTGCCTATAAAAGTGTCGCTTTCAGGGTTTTCTTCAATATTTGAAATTAGTTCAGCATACTCATTTTTGAGTATTGGAAATTTATTAGCCAGTCGTTTTAGTTCCTTTTCAAAACGATTGGTAGAAATAATACTATAACTCATTGAGTAATTCTTGAGCTGTTTTTAGTTTTAGTTTCCCTTTTTTGTGCAAGCGAACTTGTTCTGCAGCATCTTTTAAATCTTCCAATAAATCCATCGAGGCCTTTTTCTTTGGCTTTGATTTTTTTGCTTCCTTATCTAACTTGAGATCTTCCAATTCTTCCATTATTGCTTCAAAATCTTTAATAGGAATCACAACAGATATTTTTTTACCAGTTTTATCTGTAATATAATTCGGATGAAGTGTAAGCATGTTTTTTATAATGAAATACAAAAATAAACTATCAGATTTCAAAATAGAAATTAAAACTAGTTGATTTTCTTAAATTCAAACATTTAATTTTGATTAGTTCTGCTTTTACCAAAAAAAAAGCCGGTTATCTTTACAATAACCGGCTTTAAAATTCAAATAATTTCTTATTAATTCAAATCACAATTCAACATCCAACGGATGCCAAATTTGTCTTGAAGAATACCAAATCTTGCTCCCCAAAAGGTGTCTTGTAATGGCATTTCAATTTTACCTCCTGCTGCTAATTTTGCAAACAAAACTTCGAGTTCCATGATTTGAGGATAATCTATTGATAAGGAAAAATTATTGCCTTCAGTAAATGTATTTCCTGGCATGGTATCACAACATAATATCGACTGTTCTCCAATTTTTAATTCTGCATGTAATACTTTGTTTTCATATCCTGCAGGTAAATCCATAGGTGCAGTTTCATATCTGTTGATTCCTAAAATTTCTGCATTGAAACATGCTGCATAAAAGTTCAATGCTTCTTCTGCATTGCCATTAAAAGTAATATATGGTTTGATGTTCATGATTAAATATTTCGACCAATAAAGCCTTAGTTTTTTAAACTAAATATGATGGAGATCAGCATTTGATGAAAAATAAAAATTTAAATCATTTGCATTATTAAATATTCATCGTAATATTGCGATACAAAATTATGGGGACAAGTAAATCAGAAGAATTTTCATTGAAGGACAATATCCTTGCAAAATATGCCAAAGCGCTTTCTCATCCTGCACGTGTGGCAATTATCCGACTCATCATTCAAAAGCAGGCCTGCATCTGTGGTGAGTTGGTTGATGAATTGCCTTTATCGCAAAGTACCGTTTCTCAGCACTTAAAGGAACTAAAAGAAGCGGGCTTAATAAAAGGAGAAATATCGGGACCTAAAACCTGTTATTGTATTGATGAAAAGGCATGGAATCAAGCTCAAGAACGTATTGCTGAATTGTTTAGTTCATTTACTGAGTCCCAAAATAAGTGTTGTTAATTTTAAACAAACAAAACATGAAAACAGAAGAAGAATTAAAAGAATTGGTAAAGCAGAAATACAGTGAAATTGCTTTACAAGACAAAGAAATGAACCAATCATCTTGCTGCGGAGCGGGAGGATGTTCTACAGAGGTTTATAATATCATGACAGATGATTACTCTGAAATAGAAGGCTACCATCAAGATGCAGATTTAGGATTAGGTTGCGGATTACCTACTGCATTTGCTCTAATGAAAGAAGGTGATACCGTGATTGATTTAGGTTCTGGAGCAGGAAATGATTGTTTTATTGCTCGTAAAGAAGTTGGTCCTAATGGCAAAGTAATTGGTATTGATTTTACGCCTGCTATGATAGAACGTGCAAGAATCAATGCAGATACTTTGGGTTATAACAATGTAGAATTCAGACAAGGTGATATAGAAAAAATGCCTGTAGCTGCCAATACTGCCGATGTTATTGTGAGTAATTGTGTATTGAATCTTGTGCCTAATAAAGCAGCTGTAATCAAAGACATCTACAGAGTATTAAAACCGGGTGCACATTTTAGTATTTCTGATATTGTACTGAAAGGTGATTTGCCAGAACAATTACAGCATGATGCTGAGATGTATGCAGGATGTGTTTCAGGCGCCATTCAAATGGATGAGTACTTAGGTTTAATTGAACAAACAGGGTTCTGTCAAATCAAAATTCAAAAACAAAAAGCAATTGTTATACCCAATGATATACTAAAGAACTATATGAATGATGACCAAATTCAAGCATTCAATACTGGTTCTACCGGAATTTATAGTATCACAGTTTATGCAGAAAAGCCAATCGATTCAAGCTGCAGGCCAGGCTCAGGTTGCTGCAATTAAAATTTAAATTCATGAAGAAAATTCACTTATCGTTTTTAGATAGATACCTCAGCTTATGGATTTTTTTAGCCATGGCAATAGGTGTATTCATTGGAAATATATTACCAGGAACTCCTGATTTTATCAATAGTTTTTCGAGTGGTTCAACCAATATTCCAATTGCAATTGGTTTAATTTTAATGATGTATCCGCCTTTGGCAAAAGTGAAATATGAAGAAATGAACAAGGTGTTTTCTAATAGGAAACTCTTGTTCACTTCTTTGTTTTTAAACTGGATTATTGGTCCTTTATTGATGTTTGGTCTAGCAATTTTGTTTTTACATGATGAACCACATTATATGAACGGCCTCATTTTAATTGGTTTGGCAAGATGTATTGCTATGGTTATTGTTTGGAATGAATTAGCTGGTGGGAGTAGGGAATATGCTGCAGGTTTAGTGGCTATGAATAGTTTGTTTCAGGTGTTTTTCTTTAGTTTTTATGCTTTTGTTTTGATGAAATGGTTACCAGAACAATTGGGTTTTGCTGGTACTGAATTGGATATTTCAATTTCTGAAATTGCACAATCTGTTTTGTTATACTTGGGCTTGCCTTTTGCTTTGGGATATATCAGCAGAAAACTAATTATACAAACAAAAGGATTGGATTGGTTCAACAATCAATTCGCTCCAAAGATATCACCCATTACCCTCATTGCTTTATTATTCACTATTGTGGTGATGTTTAGTTTAAAAGGTGAACTCATTGTTCAAATTCCATTTGATGTAATTAAAATCGCCATTCCTTTGGTTTTATATTTTATTTTCATTTTCCTGAGTGCCTTTATTCTGAGCAAATGGATGGGTGCTGATTATAGACAGAGTGCATCCGTTTCATTTACTGCTGCTGGTAACAATTTCGAATTGGCAATTGCAGTTGCTATCGGTGTTTTTGGTTTAAATAGTCCAGAAGCTTTTACAGGAATAATTGGTCCATTGGTTGAAGTACCTGCCCTTGTATTATTGGTTAAATTAGCATTTGTATTAAAAGATAAATTTTATAAAACATGATAAGAATAGCCCTTATTTCAGATATTCATGCCAATCTACCTGCATTAGAAGCAGTATTAGCAGATATCGATTCTAGAAAAATTGATGTTGTTTATTGTTTAGGTGATTTGGTAGGTTACCATGTATGGCCCAATGAAGTAGTCAATCTCATTAGAAAAAGGAATATTCCTTGTATTGCTGGAAACTATGATTATGGTGTAGGAAGAAACAGTGATGAATGTGGTTGTGCCTATAAAACAGAGGAAGACCGAGCCAATGGAAAGATTTCAATTTCTTTAACCAATCAATGGATACATGATGAAGAAAGAAATTACTTGAGAAATTTACCTGCCCATATTCGTTTGGAGTTTCAATTCGACTCAGGTCCATTGAGTCTATTGTTAGTTCATGGAAGTCCTCGTAAAAACAATGAGTATTTGTTTGAAGACCGTGATGAAAAAAGTTTATTACGAATCATGAAAGATGCAAGTGCAGATATCATGTGTTTTGGACATACACACAAGCCTTATCACCGCATATTGAAAGATGATTCCAAATACTTACATGCCATCAATACGGGTTCAGTTGGAAAGCCAAAAGATGGCAATCCAAAAGCCAATTATGTGGTTTTAAGTCTAAATGAAAACAGTAACATGTTTGATCAAGAAACTTGTCAGGTTGAGTTCATTAAAGTGGATTATGATATTGAATATTCCGCATCAAAATTAGAAGAAACCGATTTGCCTAAAGCATTTGCTCGAATGATTAGAGAAGGCAAATAAATGTGAAATAAAGAGGGTAGTGTCTGATAAAAGTACTACCCTTTTTATTATAATTTTTCTCCGTGTTGACTCCAATCCAAACCCTCTAATTCATCCTTTTCATTTACCCGTAATGGAGAAATGAAATTAGTAATGATTAATAAAAGGTAGGTTCCTCCAAAGCTAAAGATACTTACAGCCAACATAGCAAAAACATGAACGGTAAAGAGGGTAGTTTCACCAAATAACAAACCATTATTCACAACAAGGGGATTTACATTTCCGTGAGCAAAAACACCAGTTAACAGCATTCCAACAATCCCACCAACTCCATGACAAGGGAATACATCTAAAGTATCATCAATAGAAGTGCGAGTTCTCCATTCAACCATTAAATTACTGATGATACTACTCACAATACCGATAGTTAATGAATGAGGAATACTCACGAAACCAGCAGCAGGTGTGATGGCAACTAAACCCACCACTGCTCCAATACAAGTGCCCATCGCACTAGGTTTTTTACCTCTGATGGCATCAAACATAATCCATGTAAATGCTGCAGCTGCGGAGGCAGAAGTAGTAGTTGCTAATGCGGTTGCAGCTAAGTTATTCGCAGCAAAAGCAGAACCTGCATTAAATCCAAACCATCCAAACCATAAAAGACCTGTCCCTAGCATCACATAAGTAATTCTTGCGGGTGCATGTTCGGTGCTCTTCCTGCCTTTTAAGAAGATGGCTCCAGCTAATGCAGCCCAACCCGCACTCATATGGACTACTGTACCTCCAGCAAAATCTAGAACCCCTAATTTAGCTAAAATCCCATCAGGATGCCAAGTAGCATGTGCTAATGGAGAGTAAATAAAAACACAAAACAATACAATAAATAAAACATAAGAAGTGAATTTAATTCGTTCCGCGAAGGCCCCAGTTATTAAGGCTGGAGCTATGATAGCAAATTTCAACTGGTAAAAAGCAAACAGTAATAAAGGGATAGTGGGGGCTAATTTCCATGGTGCACCATCCATTACACCTTGCATCATAAAGTAATTTGAAGGATTTCCAATTATTCCACCTATTGAATCACCAAATGATAAACTAAAGCCAAATACAATCCATATGATAGTGATGACAGCCATACTGATAAAACTTTGCAGCATAGTACTCAGCACATTTTTCTTACCAACCATTCCCCCATAAAAGAATGCCAATCCGGGTGTCATAATTAACACCAATCCTGTTGATGTAAGTAGCCAAGCTGTGTCGGCAAAGCTAATTCCAGGGTGGTTAATTGGTGGCTTGGGTATCAGAAATGGAAACAAACTAATGATAACAATTCCAATCAGGAATAAAAATGGAATGAGGGCTTTATTTCTTGTCATGGGGCTATTATTGATGCCCTTAAAATAACTAAAAATTTAATCCTCAAAAAGTAAACAGTTAAATTTTACGATTGATCAAATGAATCGCTTTAAAACTTAGGTTCGTAATTGAATTCAGTTTTGATTTCTTCAACCGATTTTCTCAAAACCTTCACGCTCATTTTGATGTCTTTGATGGGCCTGTTATTTGCATCTTTAGATTGAACTACAATTTTATCAGCCACATCCATTCCTTTCATAATAAAACCAAATACAGTATAATTATTATTTAGGTGTTGAGTTTGTGTGGCACTCATGCAAATATAAAATTGAGATCCATTGGAAGCTTTTAATGGATTAACATCATCTCCCTCACGTGCAGCACCCACAGCGCCTCTAATATGTCTAACAGAATCATGTAATTCCAATGGAATAGTATAACCAGGGCCACCATTTCCATCATTAGTTTTGATACTGTCTTTGCTATTCGGATCGCCTCCTTGTATTACAAAATTTCTGATAATTCGATGAAAAGTTGTGCTGTCGAAATAAGCATTATTTGCTAGTTTAAGAAAGTTTTCTCTGTGCTTAGGTGTTGATTTATACAACCACATATACATATTACCAAACTCAGTTGAAATCTCAATAATTTCTTCACCAGAAGGTGTATTAATAATTTGAGGGGATTCAGTCTTTTTACAAGAACCTAATACAAAGACGATTCCAACTATAGCAAGAAGTAGAAGTTTTTTCATAAATCAATATCCCATTTTATTTGATTGAGTTCTTTAACGAATTTATCATTTTCAAGGTACATAAAATCAACCATCAACCAAGTTGCTGCAGCCCCACCGGTATGCCAAAGAAAATGTGTTCCAAATGGAAAAATTTCATAAGCATCAATCAGCCTAAAAAACAAAGCAAAGCCAAAGCAAATCAATGAATAAATTACTAACTTAAAGTGGCGCCAATTTTGTAAGTATCCATATACAACTAAAGGGAATAAAATGCTAAAACCTAACAATAAATAATTGAGGGTAATGCTATGGTGGTGATCATGTTTACCTGCATAATCCCAAATCAGGTATTGAATAAACAATGAAAGGGCAACAACTAAAGCTGATAAAAAGAGCTTATGAAAAATCTTGTTTAAAAAATAAACACTACAAAAAATGGTAATAATTGTGATAGGTAACCAATCCATTAAAAGGTAATACTTCGAAACCCTGAATGCATGGTATATGGTACCACCAATTCCACCAATCAGCATCAAACTCATTGAAAAGAAAATGAAACCAAATTGCAGTTTTTCATTTCTTATTTTCCACAACCAATACATACTAATGGCTATAAAGATAAGTGCTGAACTAGCGTTTAAAGGCTCAACAATAAAATTTGAGAAATTAGTTTCAGCATAGATAGGACCTCCATCCGGACCTAATGCGTCTAAGGAAATGGGCATGAAAGGAATTAGTTACTTAGTGTACCTTGGTATAATAATTGGATTTTGATATTGTTCATTCCATTGGCAATATTGAAATTCACTTTTTCATTAAAGCTTTTTCCATCTGCATTAATAAATACATGTTCAACATGGGTGCTTCTTTTGGCATTACCATATCTTACTTTATAATGTACATGTAGTTTTAAACTACCATTTTTACTTTCAGACCTACCACTGCGATACATGACTAATTTGTATTCAGCGGTGATGGTCATCTCATTATCTGAATAAATCGTATAAGGTTGGGTTTCTTTGTCAATAGACATTGGAATGGTCATGCCATTTCCAATTCTACTTTTTCCGTTTACTTTTACTTCAATGGTTTCACTTGTTTTTAACTTCACAAAACTAGACTGACCAGGGTTTAAAGCCTTTACGGAGAAACCAAATGATATTAAAAACGCAATTAGCATTTTTGCAGCTGTATGTTTCATAATTGTTTAAAAATTTCAACTAAAGTAGGTAAAAGTTTTGAATGCAGATAATTTGTGAACTAAAACTCAATAACAATTAGTATTATTGATTTTACACTTAAAATTAACCATCATGAAAAACAACTTCGCTTACCTAGCACTCGGTGCATTCTTTACTTTAGGATTAGTTGCCATTTTAGCTTTCAAACCAGCATCAGCACCAGCAGCCTATGAGTACAAACAATTCTCTACAATTGAATCGATTATTCCTGGAGGAATGGGACGTTCTAGAATTATCTCTACAGATAAAGGAGGTCAAATGGTTGAAAAGGATTTAATGAACTTCTATAGTTTGGTAGGAATTAACTTTGGAAATATTTCAAACAATGATGCATTGATAGTTGGTAAAATCAATGAGTACACAGAAGAAGGTTGGGAGTTAACCAATGTATCAACAGGCTCATCTACCAATCAATCGAATGGAAGTACCAGTGGTGGAATTTTTATCACTAGGTATTTATTTAGAAGAGCTAAATAATTTAATTTTCTTTAGCGGAAATAGTTTTCGCAGCGATTGAAATCAGCTTCTTTTCTGATTTTTTTCATATTTTACTATTGTACTCAGTTATACTTTTGGTCACATCATTATGGGTTCATCAGCAATTATTTTATTAACCTTATGCGGAGTTATTTTCTCCGGAGGAGGTATTTTACTTTCAAAGGCTTTAGCCAAAAACTCAAAGAATGCGCAGAAAGGGGAGACCTATGAATGTGGGATTCCT
>JBMLPO010000427.1:0-19609 GCA_049242065.1 Bacteroidia bacterium | reverse complement strand
GTACAAGAAATGTTGGAGAAAAGAATTTGCAAAACGTGTTTGGTTTGGACGACAATTTCAGAAATTATTTGGTGATCCTCAAATAACAGAATTGGTATTCAGAATACTGAAATGGAATCCGGCTTTATTAAAAGTTCTCATCAAGCTCACACACGGAAAAGAATTTTAAATCGACGAGAATTGTAAAACATCATCAATTAAAAACAATCCAAATCAATTCAGGTTAAATGAGGTATGAAAACATATCTCATTGCGGGTGCTTCAAAAGGAATCGGGCTTTCTATTGCTGAAAAATTAAAAGAAAGTGGACATAAAATTATCAATTTTAGCAGAACAGCCTCATTGGTGGCAGATGAAAATTACCCCATTGACTTTTCCTCTCATCAATTAGAATTTCCGGAATTGGAAGGTATAGTTGATGGATTGATTTATTGTCCGGGCAGTATCAATTTAAAACCATTTAAAGCCTTTAAAGACGAAGATTTTTTAAAAGATTTTCAAATCAATTTTTTGGGAGCAAGCGCATTTATTAGAAAATATTCAAAACAATTGGCTAATCCTGAAACCGCATCAATCCTATTGTTTAGCACAGTTGCTGTTCAAACAGGAATGAGTTTTCATAGCAGTATATCTGCAGCAAAAGGAGCAGTAGAAGGCTTAACAAGAAGTTTGGCTGCAGAATTTGCTCCATCAATTAGAGTCAATGCCATTGCACCATCCTTAACCAAAACTGAGCTAGCAGAAAAACTAATCAATTCAGAAGCCAAATTAAAAGCATCAGAAGACAGGCATCCATTAAAGAGAATTGGAGAAGTGGAAGACCTCGCACAGATGGCCATTAGCATATTAGAAAACAAATGGCTTACAGGTCAAATCATACATTTAGATGGAGGCATGAGTTCAATTAGGTAATATGAAAACAATTATAAAAACAGAATTGGAACAAATGGAAAAACAAGCCAGGACCAATCTGGTAAATAGTCTTTCCGGCATCCAAGCTGCTAACTTAATTGGCAGTAAAAGTTTATCAGGAATAAGTAATGTAGCCATATTCAACTCGGTGATGCACATAGGAGCACATCCTGCCTTAATGGGATTTATTTTAAGACCTATTAGTGTACAAAGAAATACTTATCAGAACATTGTTGATACAGGTTATTTTACAATCAATTCTGTGAATGAAACTTATTACAAACAAGCACATCAAACCAGTGCTAGGTATGAAGTTTCAGAATTTGAAGCTTGTGGATTTAAAGAATGGTATTCATCTTTTATACCAGCACCTTATGTGGCAGAAAGTGCTTTAAAAATTGGATTGAAATTAGAAAGTATCACACCCATTCCTTTAAATGATACCCTCTTGATTATTGGCAGCGTGCAAGAAATAATATTAGATGAATCATTGCTAAACCAAGACCATACCATTGCACATGATAAGATGGGTAATATAGGAGTGATAGGACTAGATACTTATTGTTCTATTCAAAAAATTGCACAATTGTCTTATGCCAAACCGGGTAAAGAGCCAGTAGAAATCAACTAAAACCAAACCGAAAAATTTCCAATCAATTGGAGTGAGGTATTAGTGGGATTTTCTTTGCTATCAAGAAATACATTTTGTTTAGATTGATAGTATTTACAATCCAGTCTTAACAAGCAATTATCAAGAACTTTGTAATTGTAAGCAAGTGTATATCCAGCGGTTTGAAATCCATTTGTATACAAGGGAGTCACCATCATATTCTGAGGATCATTCAGGTATTCAATTCGGCCCCCTATGCCATGGTTTTTCTTTAACCAATACAATGTTTGAAAATTCAAATTCCACCAATTTCCAACAGCTTTTCTACCCAAACTATCTTTGGTATTTTGAATTCCATAATAAGCATCAACAGAGGCATTCAAACGTTTATTGTTTGATTGGTAGATAGTATAAAAATCAAAAAAGTGTCTTTGTCTGAAATCGGGTCTAGGATTATGGGCCGCATTTCCTGTATACAAATTAAGGTCGAACAACCAATTGTTACTAGGTCTATATTCCATTTGAAGTGCCACCGATTTATCAGGATTATGTGTAACTGTTTGTTGCCAGCCATTCAACAAAAAGAAATTAGTTGAAAATTTTGCACTCATTGGAATAGATAATTTTGCGCCTGTTACAAAATAAGGCGAGTATTCTGCAGCCATAGAACGTGAATACAAAAATTGGTCTTTACTTACAGGAGATTCGTTGGTAATGGGAGAAGTCATGACACCCACATCTAACCAAATTTCTTTGTTCTTAAATAATTTAATTCCTGCATTGGCTTCTAATAAATTCTTTAAGGTTTGCGGTTCACTGGCATAGTTGTTATTCATATATGTGCCAAAAGCTGGAACAAAAGCAGCTCTAATACGAGAGGAATTATAACGGAAAGCAGCATAGACCAAATTGATATTGACTTCATTATGTCTATTGGAAGAAACTTGATAAGGCGTAACCTCAGCTTTAGGTTGATTAAAATCGTAGAGATAATAGGCATCCACAAAACCATGAATACTCAACTTACCATCAAACTTTACATCATTGGTATCGAGGTTGGCGGAATTAAAAACCTGCGCATAGCCCAGATTCAAACAAAAGAATAATGATAAAAAAATAATAAGGCTCTTCATAGATACAATGGATGAGGAAACAAAGCTAATCATGTTATGAAAAAATCATAGAAAACAAAGCTGAAATAAATATTGTTAATTTGATAATCATAAAAATTATGGAACAAACAGCAATTCTAGGAGCAGGATGTTTTTGGTGTGTAGAAGCAGTATTTCAACGACTCAATGGCGTGCATAAAGTAGAAAGTGGATACAGTGGTGGATTCATTAAAAACCCACCATATAGAGAAGTTTGCAGCGGCACAACAGGCCATGCTGAAGTCTGTAAAATCACTTTTGATGAGAGTATTATCAGTTTCAAAACTTTGTTATCTGTATTTTGGCAAACTCATGATCCTACCACATTAAACAGACAAGGCAATGATATTGGAACACAATACCGTTCTGCTATTTTTTATTTGAATGAAGAGCAAAAGAATATTGCTGAACAAATGAAGAATGAATTGGATGAAAGTGGTGCTTTTCATGCACCCATAGTGACCGAGATTACAGCTTATACGAATTATTATCCAGCCGAAGATTATCACCAAAACTATTATAACCAAAACAGCGAGCAAGGGTATTGCAGGTTTGTAGTAGCACCAAAAGTAGAGAAACTATACAAAGTATTTGGAGATTCATTGATTTTAAAAAAAGACATTGATCATTAGTTTCTGTACTTGAATTAGTTAAATCAAATACCACATTTTGTGATTTCGAAATGTTTAATTTGCAGCATGGATAAAGAGAAAGGACTTTTATTAAAACAAGATTTATTGTTTGCAGCAAGTCAGGCATTAGAAGAAAGAATAAAAGCGGCAGAAAAAGCAATGAGATCGGCACAGGAATCTGCCAACAGTGAAGAGAAGAGCAGCGCAGGAGATAAGTATGAAACAGGCAGAGCTATGAGTCAGTTAGAAAGAGACATGAATGCCAAACAATTACTCATGGCACAAAACGAACTCAAGGCATTACAATCAATTAAGACAGATGTTAAAACTACTGCCAAATCTGGTGCACTCGTTAAAACCTCTCAGAACTATTATTTCATTTGCATTGGATTAGGAACCTTTGAATCAAACAATATCAAAGTTCATTTGGTATCCCCTCTCTCCCCTATTGGAAAAGCCATGGAAGGATTAGGGATTGGAGATGACTTTATTTTTAATGGACAAAGTCAGCTCATTGAATTTGTGGTATAGTTGGATATAGAAAAAGAAAAAGGCTTAATATTGCGCAAAACATTTTTATGATACAAAGACTTCAAACCGTATACCTAGCGCTGATTATTGTGATTTTAGTTTTGCTGTGCAGCATAGAAATTATGCATTATAGAACAGTAGTACCAGTTTTAGAATACAAACTCAATTTGTTTTACTTCAACAAATTTGAAAACGGCGTTTTAACAGAAACCCATATGCAATTTGGATTAATTACAATTAGTTCAATTATAATGGGATTAACTGCATTTATTATTGGTTCTTATAAAGACAGAAAAAAACAAATCAAATTTGGTTGGATCAATATGGTAGCAATCATCATGTTGGTAGTAGCCTTTTTGGTGAAAGCGGTATTATTTATCCCTCAATTCGATTCAAGTAATTTATTGGTATTATCCATTTTTGGACTGTCTATTTTCTTCTTTATCATATACCTTAATTTAAGAGCTATTATGCTTATAAAGAAGGATGAAGAATTGGTAAGAAGTGCTGACAGGATAAGGTAGTAAGATGTTTTACATTATTTGATTAATTGAAATAATAATGGAGTAGCGGTATAAATGAGTTGGTGCCAAGCACTTTAGACCTCGTCACGCACAGGCAGAAATCCCTTATCTCCTAATGATTTAATTATGCTTCTAAGCAAATAATTATTATCAAATCTAAGTACATACTTTCTGCTCCCATCTTTTTCAGGAATAAGCATTTTATTATCAATCATTTTTTTTAGTTCCCTAGAAACTTGGGCATCTGATTTGCCGACAAAATACACTTTGACATCTGATGCTTGAATGACCTGTTGGTCAACGACTTTTTTCAAAACTTTAGACTCAACATCAGTAATAAACTTTCTATCTAATGAATGACTTATAGCGGGAAGAAGAATTTCCTTTCGTAGAAAACTGTAATCTAATAATTTGTCAATTTTTTCAATTTCATCTTTCAATCCTTTCAATACATACTCAATCCAACTTATTAACCCCTCATCTGTACCTTTATCTGCTTCAGACAAATAATTGTAATAATCATTGCGATTACTACAAAACACAGCAGTTGGATTAATAATTCGACCAACATTTACATTGAAACCTGCTTTTACAAGCATTGCATAAGTAAATAGACGAACGGTTCTACCATTTCCATTACCAAATGGATGTATCCAAACAAAACGATGATGTGCAATTGCTGTTTTTAACAAATCATACTTAGGGCTATCTTCTTTATTCACAAAGGCAAGTAATTCATTCATATAATCTTCCAGAGTCAACCATTCTGGCGGTATATGTAATGATTTATTGATTTTCAAATTTACTTTACGGTAATCACCAGGTGAAGTATCTCCTTCTCCTTCGGGAGGTGGTAATAGACCATCAACGATTTGTTTGTGCATCTCACTTAAAAACGCTCTGTTGATAGGATATTTATTGACATTTTCTTCTATAAATGCCATTGCCCTTTCAATATTTTGTATTTCCCTTATGCTTTGTGGAACTATTTTGCTATCCACCAATTTTGTTTCAAAATATTCAGCAATAGTTGTGTTATTTCCTTCAATTCTTGCCGACCCTATACTTTCAAGCGTATGAAAAATATGTTTTAATTGAAAAAACACCTTTGGATGAGTAGAGCCACCAAGTTGCTTTTTTCGGAGGTAATCTAATTCAATTATCAAATCTGTAAGAGATGAACCAAATGTGGGTTCTATCAACTTCAAATCATAATGAGTAAATTTAGCTTCTGACATTTTAAATTTTCATTTAATACAATTGACAAATACTGTTACAACAATTGACTTTTTAAAAATATTATCCTATAAATATCAAGACATTACAAATATAAAATTTTCACAAACAATTGACTTTTTCATTTTAAACATTTGCAATTTACATAAAAATCAATTGCATAGAACTTTAAATTTATGTTCCGGAATTATGTCAGCCACCAATCGGGTACACAGCCTCGCCAACCAAAACTAACATGCTGCTCCTCTTACACCACCGCACCCAAGCGAGCTTGGCTCCCAATTTTCAAAAAGGGATAATCATTCCCTTTTTTCAATTGCATTTACGGCGTTTCGTTATGAAATAAAGAATTCATCCTTGCAATCACGCTTAATCAGATTGAACAAGACTGCCCACATCCTTTCGGCTTGCCAAAACTTCGAGGTTGTCATTCACGCATTTAAATGAATTCCAATCTCTGGCTTCTGCTGTTTGGCTTTCGTCTTTTTTAAGAACTATATTTACATATCTAAGCGCACATAAAATAAAAATGCCACTGAAAATTCCAGTGGCTTTCTTGTGATGATGAGTTTCAACTTCACCTATTCATCCACCGTATTCTTCAACTTCATCAATAAACTATAAGCACCTTTTACTACAAATTTGCTTTTCTGCAATTCGGGCTTATTCATTAATATTTCTATACTGCCTTTTTCAGACATTCCAGTTTTTACTTCCACTAATTCAAATACGTTTTTTTCCCTTTGTACAAATACAAACGACTTGTTATCGTGTTGGACAATGGCATCTTCAGGAAGTGTTTTTACTGTTTTGTGCTCGGTCTCCATCATGGCATTCATGAAGGTTCCTGGACTTAATGTTTTATCATATTGCTCAAAATGACAATGGATGGTAGCATAACGTTCTGCGCTTAAATCTTTCCCAATTAATATGACTTCACATGGATACATTTTTGAAGGATTGTTATTGGTAAATGCCAGAACTTTTTGTCCGATAAACACATTGGGTAAATCGGCTTCAAATACCGTTAAACTTAAATGGATATCTGTTGGATTAACTAATTCAAACAAGACCTCTGTTGGAGAAACATATTTGCCAATATTCACATCTACTTTAGACACAAAACCATCAATTGGAGCACGTAATTCAACACTCTTACTCATATTGTTTTCATTCAAATGTTGAGGATTTACACCAATCAATTTTAACTTTTCTTCTAATGAACGAATATTGATTTTCTGCGAAAGGTAGTCGGCTTCTGCTTGCTGAAAAACCTTATCACTACTTGCTTTACTTGCATTTAAATCTTTCTGGCGTTTGAATTCATTTTCCAAATAAACAAAACGGGCTTTGGCAGTTAAATAATCCTGTTGTAATTGGATATACTGTTGGTCTTCCATCACTGCAATCACCTCGCCTTTGTTGATATGCATACCTGGTAACAATTTGGTTGATTTGAGATAACCACCCAAAGGCATAGAAACTGAAACCATATTTTGTGGTGGCACATCTATGAGTCCATTCACTCTAAAACTTCCACTGATGTTTTTTTCTTCCAAACCAGCAGTTTGTAAACCTACTGTTTTAATTTGTTCATCTGAAAGTTCTATGATAGTACTAGCTGTATTGTTTTCGGCTTCCTTGTTATTAGCCGTTTCTTTATTTCCACATGATACCCCATAACTAGAGAGTACCAAGAAGAAAAGTGTTTTATAATTAAATTCGAATTTCATGATTGAAGATTTAAGGTAAAAAATAATTGAGGTCTGTGATGGCTTCATTCATCTGTAACAAAGCATCAGCATAATCACTTTGAATAGCAGCTGCTTGGTTGATGAGTTGTGTATAATCAAGAAAATTAATTTCACCTGATTGATACAATAAAGCTGCCGTTTTAATGGTTTTTTCGGATTCTATTAAACTTAGTTTTTGGAATAATTGAAAGGATGCTTGCGTATTTTTATAATTACTCCACAAAACCATTTTTTTATTCTCCATCTCTCGTTGAGCCATTTTGTATTGAAGTTCTCCTATTCGACTCTCAATGCCAGCAGCTTTTAAAGAGGCTCTACTTGCACCAAAGAATAAAGGGATAGCAATACCAGCTTGTATAGATGTGAAGCGCGTAGAAAGGCCATAATTGAGATTATCAGCACCCATTCCCTGAATGGTTTGAGATTGAGCACCCAAATTGAATTCAGGTAAAAACTTAGAGGCCGCTAATTGTTTTCTCCTTTTTGCTGATTCATATAAACTCTCATACATCAATACATATGGATGCGATTTCAATTGAGTACTATCCAAATCAACTTTTAATACATAAGACTTTTGCTCCTTAATAGGATGATAAAAACCTTGCGTATTGATGAGGTATTGGAAATAAATAAGTTCTGCATTTTTATCATGCATAGCCATATTCAATTGTCGTTTGATGCGAATAGCTTGCATGCGAGCAGATGAAACCTCTAATACATTGCTTTCACCTTTATTCAATCGTGCTTCAGCCTTTAGTAGAAAGTCGTTATATAAACTATCCATTTGCTCTAATAAATGAATCTTCAACTCTTTATGAAGCAAACTTGCATAGGTTTTTGCGACTTGAATTTTCAAATCGAGTTCTTTCCATTTTAAGTTCCACATTTCTGCTTTGGCATCGGCATTGGCTGCTTGTTGGCGGCGAAAATAAACAAGCGGAAATTCCATTGACTGATTGAGGCCAATTCGATTGTCGTTGAATGCACTGTTGATTTGACCAGATTCAGCATTAATAGCAGTAAGAGGAATATTCCATGAAGCTTTTGCTATTTGTTCTTTGTATTCTTTTTGAAGAGAACTATTACGCAATTGCATATTATTACTCATTGCAGAATCAATTGCGGCTTCAAGACTAATTCTATTTTGTGCAAACGAAACTTGGCTGAATAAAAATAAAACCAACAAGCCCATCATGGCTTTTCTTTTTTCTCTTTTGGTTTGAATGTGTTCGAAAGTGATATACAAAACTGGCAAAACAAAAAGAGTTAATAAGGTAGCCAAGAGCAATCCACCAATCACCACTGTTGCCAAAGGTCTTTGAACTTCAGCACCAGCACCATTACTAATGGCCATCGGCAAAAACCCAAGTGAAGCTACAAAAGCAGTCATTAATACCGGACGTAAACGCATAGAAGTGCCTTGTAGCACAATGGCCTTCATATCACGCATACCAGTTGATTTGAGTCGGTTGAATTCTGCTATCAGCACAATACCGTTTAATACAGCCACACCAAATAGGGCAATGAATCCAACACCTGCAGAAATAGAAAAAGGCATCCCTCTTGATGCTAAGGCAAAAATTCCACCAACAGCAGATAAAGGAATAGCAGAAAAGATTAGTAAACCATGTTTAAGTGAGCTGAATGTAAAATAGAGCATCAATAAAATCAGCAATAAAGAAAGCGGAACAGCAAGACTTAATCGTGCTTTTGCTGCCTCCAAATTTTCGAAAGCACCGCCATATGTTACATAATAACCAGGGGCCATTTTTAATCTCCCTTTTACTTTGTCTTGCAGTTCAGTTACAATAGACTCAACATCTCTCCCTCTTACATTAAAGCCGATGATAATTCTACGTTTGGCATCTTCACGTTGAATTTGTCCGGGACCCTCTTTGATTGCTACATCAGCTAATTGATATAAAGGAACCTGAGTAGCTTTGTTTGTTGGAATTAAAAGATTTCTTACATCTTCTAGATTACTTCTTTTTTCGGATGCAAGACGCACTACTAAATCAAATCTCTTTTCACCTTCGAAAACCAAACCCGAACTTTGTCCTGCAAATGCTGTATTGATCACACGGTTCACATCTTCTATATTTAATCCGTATTGAGCTAAGTTATTTCTATTGAACTTAATCACAATTTGAGGCATACCTGTAACTGTTTCAACATATAAATCCTTTGCACCTTCAACACCTGAAACAATAGAACCTAAAGCTTGCGCATAATGTGCCAAAGAATCTAAATTTTCACCAAAAATCTTACAAACTACATCTTGTCTTGCACCCGTCATGAGCTCATTGAAACGCATTTGAACCGGGTATTGAAAACCATAAGTAACACCAGGAATATTTTCCAATTCTTTGGTCATCTTTTCTGATAACTCATTGAAAGTAGAAGCAGAAGTCCATTCTTTTTTATCTTTCAAAATCACCATTAAATCCATGGCCTCAATTGGCATAGGGTCTGTAGGAATTTCACCACTCCCAATTTTAGCAACTACCTTTTCAACTTCAGGAAATTTATCCATGAGCATTTGAGAAGATTTATTCGCCACATCTAAACTTACATTTAGATTAGAGCCAACCAAAACCCTGGTTTCTACAGCAAAATCGCCTTCTTCCAAACTTGGAATAAATTCACCACCCATATTCAATAAAACAACAATAGAGATGCATAACATACTAAATGAGCTGATGATAATAGTTTTTGGAAAGCCCAAAGCCCATTGTAATTTACCATGATAAAAATGTTCTAGTTTCATCATTAATTTATCCGAGAAATTAGGTTGGTGACCCAGTTTGCGACTAAGCACAAACGAACACATCATGGGAATATAAGTTAGAGAAAGTATGAAGGCACCCAATAAGGCAAAAGCAACTGTTTGTGCCATGGGTTTAAACATTTTTCCTTCAATACCTTCTAAAGTAAAAATAGGCAGGTAAACAATAAGGATAATGATTTGACCAAATACCGCAGAGTTCATCATTTTACCAGCCGCATGACCAACGCCCTCATCCATTTCGTGCTTATCAAGCATCACATGTTCTCCACTAATTTTCCTACTGTGTAATCCATGCATCACAGCTTCCACAATAATGACAGCGCCATCTACAATCAATCCAAAATCGAGTGCACCTAAACTCATTAAGTTTCCACTTACACCAAAAGTATTCATCATGATTACAGCAAAGAGCATGGCAAGAGGGATAACAGAAGCAACCAATAAACCAGCTCTAAAATTTCCTAAGAAAAGAACCAAAACAAATATGACAATCAAAGCCCCTTCCATGAGATTCTTTTCAACTGTTCCAATGGCATTATTAACCATTTTGGTTCTATCTAAAAATGGCTCAATAACTACACCTTCAGGTAATGTTTCCTGAACTTGTGCTATTCTTTCTTTTACACTCTTAATTACTTCATTGGAGTTACCACCTTTCAGCATCATCACCACAGCACCAGCAACTTCTGTTTCACCATTAAAAGTCATGGCCCCATATCTAGTAGCATGACCCAATTTAACATCTGCAACATCTCTAATAAAAACAGGACTACCCAACTGTGTTTCTTTCACCACCATGTTTTTGATATCATCCATATTTTCAACCAAACCCTCACTACGGATGTATAAAACAGTTGGACCTTTTTCAATATAAGCACCGCCTGTATTTTGGTTATTCTTTTCTAAAGCCTTAAACACTTCATCCATAGATAAACCAAAGGATTTGAGCTTAGCAGCATCAACTGCTATTTCGTACTGTTTGAGTTTACCACCAAAACTACTAACATCAGCAACACCCTTAATACCTAGTAATTGACGACGAACAATCCAATCTTGGATGGTCCGCAATTGCATCACATCGAATTGATCTTCGTAGCCCTTTTTGGGGCGAACTACATATTGGTAAATCTCTCCTAATCCCGTTGTAACTGGACCTAAAGACGGGACACCAGCACCTGGAGGAATCATGTCTTTCACATTAACAAGGCGCTCACTCACTTGTTGTCGAGCCCAATACACATCGGTTTCATCATCAAAAACAATGGTTACAAGAGAAAGTCCAAATCGAGAAAAACTTCTGATTTCAACTAGACCAGGAATATTACTTGTTGCCTGCTCAATAGGAAAAGTAATCAGGCGTTCCACATCAGGAGCACCTAAAGAAGGGGAAACCGTTATTACCTGAACCTGGTTATTGGTAATATCCGGTACTGCATCAATTGGTAATTTGGTAAATTGGTATGAACCATAAATCACCAAACCCAATACACCCAATGCAATAATTAACTTATTTCGGATTGAAAACCCGATAATATGATTTAACATGTTTGTTATAATTTTTTAAGAAATGAAAAACTGAAAACGGTAGGTTAATCAGGCATTTCGGGGAGGCTGAAAAATAACAGCCAGCTTGGTAAAGCTATAATGAAAGCAATAAGCATCAACAGGTTTTGGCACATCCGATAAAGTATGAAAACCAAGGGCCTGTAGCTCTTCTATTACTAATACATGAAAATGACTAAAGCAATGGGTGAATAAAGGTAAGTCATCATGATTCTCTTCACTTTTGTGTTTAGAATCTTCATCATAATGTAGTTTCAAAAAAGTAATAAAAGAAATGTCTTCTTTTTCTTCAATTGTATGATGTTTGTAGTGTCCGATTAAATAAGGTAGTCTGGATAATTGTTCAAATAAATCTGGCTTGAAGGAATTGAACCCAAGCAGGAATATGAGAGCAAAAAGACTATATTTTTTAAACGACTTCACTTTTACAAAGATATAGATTTTATTATAATCTGATTAAAAGTGATTTGAATCAATAAAAATTCTGATTAACCACATCTGGAATTTCTTATCAAGGATAACTTATTTAATTTCATTATATAGATTTTCCATCAAAACAGAATTTTGAAAATGTACATTAATTTAAATTTATCAAAATAGTTTTGATCAAAAAATTGCAAACATTTTCATAAGGTGTTGCTTCTTCTTTTCCCTGTATTTATTTTGAATACGCGTTAAACAGTCTGAAATTTTCTTCGTATTGATATAAATATTTTGTTTGCACAATACTTGTCATTTTTTAAAAAATCCATCTTAGTATTTGGCAAATTGAATGATTCATTTTCACAAGAAGTTCTTGTAATTTAATTGATTATATGATTTAGATAAATTTTAGACAAACAAACTGATAATCATATAGGTATTTTTTTGTAATCTTTTTTAATACATATTTTTTACAGCTTAAAATTCTTAGTCTAGATCTAGCTAAAATGCACCTCAACAAGCTACTTTAAAAAATTTTACATTTCTTTTCAAAAAGAATAAGACAGAAACAAAAATGCATATAAAATGCTATTTTAGTTTTTATTAATTATGAAACCTAATCATGAAAAAGCCATTCAGTTTAGTTCTATCCCTTTTCGCTTTGACTATTCCATTTTACACCTATTCAGCTTCTGTTGGGCCTGTTAAATTAATTGAAAGTAAATCCTATTTCATAGAAAATAAAGGTCAGATAAAAGACCAATACGGTCAATCAAACCCCTTTGTCAATTTTATACTTCCTAGCAAGGGACTCAATGTTCAGATTAGAAGGAATGGATTTAGTTATGATTTGATTCAAGTTCAAAAAAAGAACAAAATACAAACTCCGAAATTAGTTCAAAAGAAGGATATAGGTAAGGAGTCGATTGTACTAAACATTCATCGCATTGACATAACATTTGAGGGATCGAATAAGGAGGTAAAATTAGAGGGATTTGAAAAGGAAAACGGCGTATATAATTTTTACCAATCGGCAAACGAAAGGTTAGGAATTACGGGAGTGAATCAATACAGGCGAATTTTGGTTGAGAACCTTTATCCAAAAATTGATTTGGAATATTTGAGTACAGAAAACGGATTCAAATACAATTTTATTCTTCATCCAGGAGCCAACATTCATGCCATTAGGTTACGGTATTCAGGAGCACCTTTTAATTTAACCAATAAAGCATTAGAATTTAGCACCGAACATGGATTGTTTACGGAGAAACTGCCTGCAAGTTGGTTTATCACTAACAAAGGGAATCAAGCTATTGAAATTCATTACAAATTGAATAAAGATTCAAGCATTGGATTCGAATCTTCGGTGCCCTTTAAAGACTATGATTTGGTTATTGACCCTTTACCAAACAGGGCTTGGGGTACCTATTTTGGAGGAACGGCGGACGATGAAGGAAAAGGTGTATGTACCGACAAATTTGGGAATATCTATTTTACAGGATTTTCACGAAGCACAGCAGGAATAGCGAGTATTGGCAGTCATAAAAGCACCTTAACCGGATTTAGTGATGCCTTTTTAGCAAAGTTCAACGCATTAGGTCAGCTTCTATGGGGAACCTATTATGGAGGAAGCGATGCAGATTTTGGTGAAGAAGTAGTTGCAGATAGTTTAGGTTCTGTTTTTATGGTAGGAACAACCCGCAGTAATAATGGCATTTCAACTCCAGGCAGCATGCAGCCAATTTTGGGCGGGGGTGATGATGGCTTTCTAGCCAAATTCTCCAATTCAGGAACTTTGATTTGGGCAACTTATATAGGTGGAGTCTCAACGGATAATGTTTACGACGTATGCATAGAAAATACTGGTTCAATTTATATTTGCGGAACTACAAATAGTAGTTCAGGTATTGCCTTCAATTCTAATCATCAGTCGAATAGAAGCGGAAGTGTGGCTGATGCATTTTTGATGAAATTCAGTTCAAATGGAGTGGGATTATGGGGAACTTATTATGGCGGAAATAATGGTGAAGAAGGCTCTGGAATTTGCTTAGACCGCAGTGGAAACGTTTACCTGGGAGGCAGCACTTATTCTTCGGCACCGGCCAATAGTATTGCAAGCAATGGGAGTCATCAGAGCAGTTACTCTAGCAATTCAGATGGATTCCTAGCCAAATTTAGCGGGCTTGGGAATAGGCTTTGGGCCACCTATTACGGTGGACCCGGACAGGATGGTATAAACTGTCTTGAGATTGATTCCAATGAAAACATTTATGCTATAGGTTTCACAGACGGAGATTCTGGAATAGCAAGTCTGGGAAGTTTTCAAGTAAATAGAAACAATTTTTTTGATGGATTTTTGGTTAAATTTTCAAGTAATGGGGTCAGGCAATGGGGAACCTATTACGGAGGAGAAGGTGAAGATTTATGCCGCAATCTAAGCATCCATAAAAATGCCATTTATTTGTGTGGGTACACCATGAGCGCAACAGGTATAGCAACAGCTGGAAGCTTTAAAACAAGCATGGGAGGAACTAGGGATGCCTTTTTGGCAAAATTCTCATTGGTTGGAATCCGCGAATGGGGTACTTATTATGGCGGTACAGGTACAGAAAATGGAGATGCACTTTGTACAGATTTAGCGGGCAATATTTACCTTGGAGGAACTAGTAATAGTTCAAGCGGAATTGCCAATCCGGGAGCACATAGCACGAGCAACAACAGCTTTAATTCTGCCTTTTTAACCCGCATGAACGATTGCAATCCTGTTACAAGTACCGATTCTATTCGAAGCGTTTCATCTGAATTTTGTGTAAATAAAAATTATGTTTTTCGTCTCGATAGCCAAACCACAAATGCTGTTGGGTATTATTGGTCTTTACCTGCAGGCTGGACTATTCTAAGTGGCCAAAACACCCGCATAATTACTGTAAATTCCGGTCCATCTGGAATACTAAGAGTTAGAGCATATAACAGCTGTGGGGACTCTTCACCAGTATCAACCAAAAGCATCCTTGCCCGTCCGGTATTAGGAGTTATTGATACCATTAAAATGCTATCCCTCCAAGCATGCGCAAACAAAACCTTGGAATTTATTTTGGATACCGTTACCCCAAACGCTACCGGATATCTGTGGTCTGTTCCAAGTGGGTGGACCATCATAAACGGGCAAGGAACTTCCTATCTTTCTGTAATTGCCAATAGTTCTGGAATTCTTTCTGTAAAAGCTTACAACAATTGTGGTGATACAACTTTAAGTGCAACAAAACAACTCATACTGCCTGCACCTCTAGGCAGCATTGATTCCATTCGGGTTAGTTCAAATGTATTTTGTGCGGGGAAAACCTATACACTTGTTCTGGATAGTCTCACTGCAAATGCAACAGGTTACTTTTGGAGTTTACCAGCGGGATGGGCCCTGATAAATGGGCAACATACCCGAAGCATCCAGGTACAGCCCGGGTCTACTGGCATTGTTCGGGTAAGAGCCTATTCTGATTGCAGTGATTCTAGTTCCATTTCCCAAAGAACTTTTACGGTTACTCCAGCAATGGGGCAAATCGATTCTATTCGTTCAAATGTAAATCAATTTTGCGTAGGTAATACCTATCAATTTAGATTGGATTCTTTAACCCCAAATGCCATTGGTTACTATTGGGTTCTTCCTCAAGGGTGGACCCTTTTGAGTGGTCAACATACCAATCAGATTTCTGCACTTGCTGGAGGTTCAGGACCAATTCAAGTTAAGGCTTATAATATTTGTGGTGATTCATCTATCCCAAGGCAACGAAGCATATTCACCAATGCAATTTTAGGGTCTGTAGATAGTATTCGTAGCATTGCAAATACTTTCTGTGCCAATAACGTATTTGTTTTTAAATTGGATACCCCAACAGCGAATGCAGTTGGCTATTTATGGTCAGTTCCATCTGGCTGGACCATTCAAAGCGGACAATTAACCAGTACAGTAAGTATTATACCTTCGGGATCAGGCAGCTTTGGTGTACGAGCCTATAACGCATGTGGAGACACCAGTCAATTGCGAACCAGAACACTCCTTGTATCACCACCACTAAGCTCATTTATTGATTCAATCCGCAGTTCCACGACTCTATTTTGTGCCAACAAATCCCACACCTTTCAACTTGATAGTTTGACTGCCAATGCAACGGGATATGCATGGACCTTTCCATCCAATTGGGTTGTTATAAATAATCAGAATACTACAAGCATCCAATTGAGGCCAACAAGTTCGGGATTGCTTTCGGTTAAAGCATACAATGCCTGTGGCAACTTTAGCAGCTTATCAAGCCGTCAAATTACAGTTGCTCCTCCACTTGGCACTCTTGATTCAATTCGTACAAATAGTACGAGCATTTGTAAAAATCAATCATATGTTTTTACATTAGACCAACCTAGTGCAAATGCAGCTGGTTACCGTTGGACTATCCCAAATGGTTGGATCTTGTTAAGTGGTCAATTTACCAATAGCATCCAAGTAATTCCTATAAATTCCGGCACAATTCGTGTGAAAGCTTACAATAATTGTGGAGATTCAAGCCTCGAAAAAACCAAGTCAATTTCATTACAATTGCCTCCTACAAGCATTGATTCTATTCGTTCCTTATCTACTAGCTTTTGCGCCTATAAATCATACGTATTTAATCTAAACAATGCGAGTATAAACGCAAATGCATATGAATGGACTGTTCCTCAAGATTGGATTATAAGTAGTGGGCAAGGAACTCGATTTTTAAATGTAATCCCAAAATCATCAGGCAATCTAAAAGTTAGAGCATATAATTTGTGTGGAGATACTACACAAGAATCAATCAAATTCATTGAAACATCACCCGCTTTAGGAAATCTAAGTAGTATTCAAAGTTTGGATACTAACTATTGCATGGCGAAAAATTACACCTTCTATACCGATAGTTTAGGTGTCAATGCGAGTGGGTATCAATGGCAGGTACCACAAGGTTGGCAGATTAATGGTGCATCAAACAAGTCAGTAATAAACATTACTCCTACAAGCAGTGGGATACTGAGCGTTAGAAACTATAATAATTGCGGAGATACAATGACGGCAATTAACAAATCAATTTCTATTAAAATGCTTGGTTCTATAGATACAGTTATCGCCAACACATCAACCAATTGTATAAATGATACCCATGAATTTAGTCTTAATAAATTGACTATTGATGCTGATGGCTACTGGTGGGGCTTACCAGCTGGTTGGACAATAATTGATGGGCAAAGAAGCAATAAAGTACGTATAAAGGCAACCCAAAGCGGAACAATCCAAGTTAAGGCATTCAGTATTTGTGGTGATAGCACTGTTGCTAGCTCATTTAATAAAACCATCTTAAGCAATCCTGCAAAACCCTCAGGCATTCAGGGACCAATAAATGCCTGCAATGGAACAATTCAAACTTTTACAGTACCAAGTGCTCCTGGAACGATTGGCTATACTTGGCATTTTAACAGCAATTGGCAGGGGCAACCAAGGGGAGATAGTATTTCAATACTGCTTAATCCTCCTTCCGATACTTTGCGTGTAAAGGCCATTGGAGTCGGAGGATGCAGTTCCGATGAAACAAGCTCATTTATTCAAGTTAATCAAAGTCCTATGAAGCCAGTAATTAGCGGTCCAAGTGAAGTTATCTATTGGGATACTGTTGGATTTATAGTGCGATCTGAACATGCAAATGCCTATACCTGGACACTAAGTCAAGGTTGGTCTATTCTAAGTGGACAGGGTAGTGATTCAATTCTGGTAAAATCAAGTAATCTAAATACCTTATTATACGTTGAGGCACGAAATAGTTGCGGAGACAGCTCAAACAGCCTACAAGTTATTGCCAGAGCTCCTACAGGAATAAAAAACAATAAATTAGAAGATGAGTTTATTGTGTATCCAAATCCTACAATAGAAAATCTCAAAATTGAAGGCGATAAACTTCATACATTAAAGAGTTGGAAGGTTTATAACCATTTAGGTCAGGAAGTTATTTCAGGGAAATGTTCTGGCAATCAAACATCGATAAGTATCTCTTTAGCAAATTTTGCTAAGGGAATGTATCTATTGCATTTAGAGGATAAAACCGATAAGGAATACAAATGCAAATTTGTAGTTGCTGATTAGCACAACCGAATGTAAAAAATTGTTCTTATTTCTAGGGTACTCTGAGTATTTTTTGAATTATATTTTGAATTCTTAATTAATACAAGTAGTGCCTATTAAATTATTATTTTTGTGAAAAGAATTTAAAAAGTCTTGCTAATATAGAATACTTGCAAATTTCACAATTTTCATGCCTTTATGTCGGTGTAATTAACTGTGTGTTTTATTGGCTCAGAAATAAAATTAATGAGATATTGCCCTTAATTTACGAATAGGATTAATTCAGTTAAAACAGATCTAACTTAATAATAGTTAGAACCATTTGGGCCTAAGGAAATTCAGCGTTTGAATGAATATGAAAATTAAAAAACTAATTTTCATAATGGGTTCGTTTCCCTTAGAAGGACACTATCCAATTATGATATAATTAAAAGTGATTTGAATCAATAAAATTGAGAACAAAATATCGTTAATGGAGAACAAAATTTTGAACATGAAACAAGCACTCTCACTCATATTACTTTTCCTTGTTATTAATCTAGCATTTGGACAAAGGCCTTATCCAGTTCAAAAAGACATGATGAAGGTAATACAGAAAACCTTTGTTCCTATTTCAGAAAAAATTCTAATTAATCAATACGAAGTTAGTAATGATGATTACCATCAATTCCTCTTAGAAATGAAATACAGAATACCTACTGATTCATATCACAAATTGTATCCTGATACTGCTCAATGGCGTAATTATAGAACTTACAATGAGCCTTATGCTATTTATTATTTTAAACATCCGGCATATGCAAATTACCCGTTGGTGAATATTAGTAGAGCAAAGGCTGAAGCTTATTGCAGGTGGTTAACAGAATACTATATGAGAAACGAAAAAAGAAAATACAAATCTGTAGTATTTAGGCTACCCACTGAAGGCGAATGGATCATGGCATTTACAGGCAAAGATTCCAGTTTCGGATTTAGATATCCATGGGGTTATTTTTTGAAGAATAAACCTGAAGAAGTTCGAATCAATTATTGTGAAGCTAGTCAAGAAGAAATCAGGTATCGTAAAGTTCAAGACAAAAAGGAAACTTCAACACTAAGAGGTTTTCTTTTGAAATCACCGTATTATGATACCATTCAATATAAATATGATTTTCAAAAATTTGAATTAGCTGCAATTTGTTCTGATATTGACCATTTTTTATATACTTCACGAGTAAATGAAAAAGGCTATAAGCAAAACAAAGCAGGATTTTACCACATGGCAGGAAATGTAAGTGAAATGGTTCAAGGCAATAAAACCAAAGGGGGTAATTATTTAAGTCCGGGTTATTATACCAGAGCCGATGCAGAAGACGAATTCG
>JBMLPO010000426.1:0-3521 GCA_049242065.1 Bacteroidia bacterium | reverse complement strand
GGCTTGGTTTGAAAGAACGGAGAAGAAATATGGTAAAAAAGGGATTGTATTGAGCTTCAAAATTTTGAATTTAATTACATATAAAAGTCATCAAGAAACCAAAGGTAAATATTTTGCTGTATTGTCATATACCAATCAATATGCCAATGAATTGAACTCTAACTCTAAAGGTTTGGTTCAACTTATAGAATTAAAAGATTCTAATTTAAAAAACTGTTATCTAAGTATCTGGGAAAACAAAGAAGAAGCCATTTCTTATTTCAAATCAAAACCTTATGAAAATGAATATTACGAAGTGCCTCTAATTTTAAACAATGTTAAATAATGAAAACCATATTAATTACTGGTGCTTCTTCAGGCATTGGACTAGCATCAGCAGAGTATTTTGCAAAAAAGAACTGGAAGGTTTTTGCCAGCATGAGAAATACAAAGGACTTTGTAAATAATTATATTAAAAACATTGTACTAATTGAACTAGATGTTAGTAATAAAGAGAGTATTAAAAATGGTGTGAGTTTTGTTTTAAAAAAAACAGATAAACTTGATGTGGTACTTAACAATGCCGGATTTGGAGCATATGGTGCCTTTGAACTTTCAAAACCTGAAGAAAGACAAAAAATGTATGATGTTAATGTATTTGGTGTGATGGATGTAATACAAACTGTTTTACCGCATTTTCGAGCCAATAAATCGGGATTAATAATCAATGTTTCTTCCATTGGCGGACTTATGACATACCCCTTATATAGTGTTTATCACAGCACAAAATGGGCAATAGAGGGCTTTTCGGAAAGTTTAAATTATGAACTCAAACAATTTAATATCAGCGCAAAATTAATTGAACCCGGAGTAAGTAAAACTAATTTTGTTAAAGGTGCTCAAATGATGTTTAAGAGTTCAAGTAATACCGATTATGACGTCTACATGAACAAACTTTATTCAAAAGTAAATGAAGCATTGGCAAGAGCAATAACGGCCGAAAAAGTTGCTGAAACAATATTCGAAGCTGCAACAGATAACCGTGAAAAATTGCGATATCCAGTTGGGAGTAAACAATCGCTGCTATTGCTTAAACTGAGACAAATACTACCTTTAAAATTATTTATAAAATTGATTAGAAACCAAATTGAGAAATAACAACATGTTTAATAAAAAATACAATCCTGAAGATGATTTACAACTGATTCAAGAATCGATTGCGGGCAACAAAGCCTCTTTAGAAAAACTGATTAAAATTCATCAGGACTATATTTACAACATTTCTTTAAAACTATTTTTAGATCCTGATGATGCACTGGATGCTACGCAAGAAGTTTTGATAAAGGTAATTACTTCATTAAAAACATTTAAAGGAGAAAGCCAGTTTCGCACCTGGTTGTATAGAATCGCCTTTAATCATTTTCTGAATACACCTAAAAGAAAGATTGAATTATTACTAGAATCAGAACCTTCGCATTATGCGGGATTTTCAAGTGAAAACGAACAGGATGCTATCAATGAAGAAGAAATTGAAGAAGTAAGAATTCTTTGCTCTACAGCCATGCTCATGTGCTTAAACAGAGAACAAAGATTACTCTATATTATTGGTGAAATATTTGGAGCGGACCATCATTTAGGCGCTGATTTATTTAATCTTACACCAGCTAATTATAGGGTAAGATTACATAGAACTAAATCCGATTTATTCAATTTCGTATCGGGTAAATGTGGCATTATTAATCCTGAGAATCCTTGCAGATGCCCAAAGAAAACAAGATTTCTAGTTGATAAAGGCATTGTAGATAAAACCAATTTCAAGTTCAATGCAGATTATACCAAACAAATAAATGAAATTGTAACTACTCAAAAAAACGAGATAAGTGATACAATTCAACTAGAATTAAAAGGCTTATTCATGCAAAGTCCTTTTCAGGTAAAAAAAGAGTTGGATAACCTGGTTAATGAAATTGTGAAATAATACTTAGAACTAATCAATTCTTATATTTAATCAAAAGCTGTAAGCAATTACTTTGTTAATTATAGGTGGAAAATATTTCTAAATATAAAGAAAGTATAAAGCAATCATTGATATAATTAAGACTTAACAAACAATTTCGTTCGGTGTTTTTTGCCCCAATCACGCATGGCAACAATTACTGAGTCGAGTGATTTACCATAATCTGTCAAACTATATTCTACACTTGCAGGAATGGTTTCATAAACTGTTCTTAATACAAGCTGATTCATTTCTAAATCTCTCAACTCTTTTGACAACATTTTGGGAGTAATGCCTTCTACTTCACGTTCAAGTTCCTTAAACCTTTTGTTGCCAAAAGATAAACAAATAAGAATAGGTAATTTCCATTTCCCATTAATGATATCCAGCACATCTCTTACAGGACGTATGTATTCAATGCATTCTTTTGATGTTTTCATATCTTGATAATTAGATGACTATACTTTAGGATACTAGTATACTTTGGTATAGTACTATCTTATGTATAGCAAAGCTAAATAAGTTTGTACCATAATTCAACAATAAAAAACAAGAAATGAAAGTTTTGATTTATGGAGCAGGTGGTTCACAGCAATTCCCTGTAATTAAAGCCTTAAAAGAGAAAGGCGCAACAGTTTTAGCCACAACAAGTCAGGCAGAAAAGATTGATTTACTAAGCCAAGCAGGTGCCGAAGCGCTTATTGCAAATATGGCCGACAGAGAACGATTATTTGAAATCACAAAGGGAATAGATGCCATTTCTTTTTTGGTACCATTCTTTTTGGCAAACCCAAATGATGGCTATACTTATGCAAGAAATGCGATTGATGCTGCAGTAGAAAATGGCGTAAAACTTTTGGTATGGAACACAAGTGGTTTTATTCTTCCTTTTAAAATTGGTAATCCTGCCATTGATATCAGGATAGACATTGCAGAATATCTTAAAGAAAGTGGCTTAGCACATATTATCATTCAGCCATCTGTTTATGCAGAAAACCTTTTGGGTCCATGGACAGCCCCATTTGTAAAAGGAGAACAGATTGTAACTTATCCAACACCGGAGGAAATGCCAATAGGTTGGATTGCCACTAAGGATGTTGCACAATTTGTAGCTGAAGCCATTTATAGTCCGCATATAGCAGGACAATCATTCCAAGTAAGTGGTGTAGAGAATCTGACAGGAAATCAATTGGCACAAAAATTTTCAATTGGCTTGAATAAATCAATTCAATACAAACAGATGCCACCAAAAGAGTTTGGTAAAATATTGGATGCACTCTTTGGAGAAGGCGCAGGAAAAGGAGCAGAAGCCATGTACCAGGAAATAAATGACACTAAACAATTTCCAAATATGCATTCAGCTGAGTTGCCAGAAGTGCTAAAAAAACTGCCTATCAAAATGACAAGTATAGAAGAATGGGTATCAGAAAACAATCAGTTTTTTAATTGATTAATAAGCTATCAAACACCAAGCAAATTGATTAGACATAAAGCTCACTTGTATAATATTTATTGATGCAGGAGCGGAGAAAATTCGCTTTGAAAA
>JBMLPO010000425.1:0-9438 GCA_049242065.1 Bacteroidia bacterium | reverse complement strand
CTCAAATTATTCACAACATTCCAGTAGATCCGCTTACAGGTTCTATCTCTACTCCTATCTATCAAACTGCAACTTTTGTGCAGGAAAAACCCGGTGTTCACAAAGGTTACGATTATGGACGCACCAACAATCCAACTCGTGCTGTTCTTGAAAATTTAGTGGCTAAATTAGAAAATGGTATTGGCGCAAGTGCCTTCGCAACAGGACTTGCAGCCATTGACGCGGTTGTCAAATTACTTTCAGCAGGAGATGAAATCATTGCAGTAGATGATATCTATGGTGGCGCATACCGTTTATTTACGCATGTATATGCGAAGTTCGGAATCAAGGTACATTATGTTGATACCACAGATATTGAAAACATCCTTCCCTATTTTAATGATCGTACCAAATTAGTTTGGATTGAATCACCCACCAATCCAACACTTAAAATAACTGATATCAAAACAGCTGCAAAGATTGCACATGCGCATCAAACATTGGTAGTTGTAGATAATACATTTGCATCTCCAATTGCACAAAGACCAATTGAATTAGGAGCTGATATTGTTATTCATTCAGGTACAAAATACCTGGGTGGTCATTCAGATTTATTAGCTGGTTTAGTGATTTCAAAAGACAAAGAAATTGCTGATAAAATTAAATTCTTCCAAAATGCAACAGGTGGAATTTTAGGTCCACAAGATGCTTGGTTATTGATTAGAGGAATCGAAACTGCCGAACTAAGAGTAATCAAACAAAATGAATCAGCACGCAAGGTTGCTGAATACTTATTGACTCATCCACTGGTTTCGGAAGTATATTATCCCGGACTCCAACACCACAAAAATCATGAGATTGCAGCACAACAACAAAATGGATTATTTGGTGGTGTTGCATCGTTTTCACTTCATGAAGATACAGTTGATTCAGCCAATACACTTGTAAGTCATACACAGTATTTTAAACTAGCAGAAAGTTTAGGCGGAGTAAAAAGTTTGATCTGTCATCCTGCACAAATGACCCATGCTTCTATCCCAAGAGAAAAGAGATTGAGTTCTGGTATTCAAGATTCATTAATAAGAATTAGCTGTGGTATTGAAAGTGCAGAAGTGCTGATTGAAGACCTTCGATTGTCTTTAGAAATTTTGAATGCATCTATTTCATCAAAACAAAAAAGCATCACATTATCATGAGTAAAAACAGAGTTTTAAAAATCGGCTTGTTTGGCTTTGGAGTAGTTGGTGAAGGGATTTACCAAGTACTTAAAAAAACACCTGGATTGGATGCTGAAATCAAAAAGATTTGCATCAAGAATCCCGATAAATCAAGAAATGCACCAGTTGAATTGTTTACGATATCAGCAGATGAATTATTGAATGATGAGAACATCAATGTAATTGTAGAATTAATTGATGATGCCAATTCTGCATATTCAATCGTAAAAAAAGCATTATTAAATGGGAAGTCGGTTGTTTCAGCTAACAAAAAAATGATAGCTGAACATCTTACTGAGTTACTCGACATCCAACAAAATAAAGAACAACTGTCTTTGCTTTATGAGGCCGCTGTTTGTGGAAGTATCCCTGTAATAAGAAACTTGGAAGAATATTTCGACAATGACTTGTTACAATCGTTTTCAGGAATTGTGAATGGTTCTACGAATTTCATTTTAACACGAATGAACGATGATGGCTTGAATTATGAAACAGCCTTAAAAGAAGCGCAGGAATTGGGTTTTGCAGAAAGCAATCCATCTCTTGATGTGGAAGGATATGATGCTGTAAACAAGCTGGCAATTGTGATTAAGCATGCTTATGGTATTGATGCCAATCCAGATGAAATCACCAGAATTGGCATCAATAAAATTCATGAGTTCGATACCAATTATGCAAAAGAAAAAGGATATAAAATAAAACTTTTAGCCCATGCTAGTAGAAATGAAAGTCAAGTAAATGCATTTGTACTACCAGGTTTTGTTGGGAATGAAAACAAACTCTATTCGGTTAACAAAGAATTCAATGGAGTGGTGATTGGCAGTTCCTTAGCAGATGAACAATTTTTATCAGGAAAAGGAGCTGGTAGATTTCCAACATCCTCAGCAGTATTGAGTGATATTGCTGCATTGCGATATGGATACAAGTATGAATACAGGAAAAGTTTGAATAAAAATCCTTATGAATTATCAGGCAATACCTTGTTAAAAATATACTGTTCATTTGAAAACAATCAAGTTATAGATCACCAATATTTCAAGGACATCAGTGAAATATTTCATTCAGCAAATAGGTCTTATCTAGTAGGAAATATTCTATTAAGTAATCTAAAAGATTTGGAAGAAAAATATCCCAATGCTTCGATTATTTCGCTGAACTAAGTTGAACCAATTAAAATCAAATACCTATGAATAACAAGCTATTTATAGGTATTTGGTTTGAAATAAAAACACAAAATCCTAGCTTAACTTTGAAATTGTAGGATTAAAATTGATCAATCAATTTGAAAGAAAACTGCTTGAACGGATTTAATATATGATTGATTCGTTAATTCAGTATTATCAATTATCTAATTACCTTTTAAATCACATTTTTAATTTTCTTCTTTTTAGGGTTTTTTCTCGTGTCCCAAAACAAAATTAATTCAACATGTTCAGGTTTAGTTCGATAAATCAATAAATTGTGTTTTGTTATAAGAATTTCGTGATAGCTTTTTTTGACTGAACTTTTGAATGTGACATTCCCAGAGGTTAACAGTCCCAGTTTCTTTGTTAAAGCATCTGTAAATTTAACTACTTCTCTTTCTGTCCAGTATTCAATTAAATAGTCAATTACTTTATTATAACTAGAAATTGCCTCTTCTGTCCAAAAGATTTTTAAAGCCATCTTCTAAGTTTTTTGATTGCATCCTCATGCGGAATCAACTCTCCATTATCTGCCTGAGAAATGCTTTTTTCAATAGAAACTTTAACTTCATTGGGCACAGTATCCCAAACATCTACTTCCTCTTTTGAAATAAAATCCTTTATTTTTCCTATCAAATCTTCACTTTCGATATTGAATATCTTTTGAGCAAGTTTAATTTTCTCTAATTCTATATTCATAACAAGCAATTTCTATTGTAACAAAATTACAAAACTTATTTGTTTTTTCGACTATAGAGCATTCAAGCAACCATACGAGTTTATAAGAAAATAGGAACTCAGCTTTTGTGCTTGGCAGTTAAAATAGGACTTAGTTCCAAATTCTTCAACTATTGGGCGTTATTTTGGGGTTTGGGAATCATATTGTAAAAATAAAAATTAAGGAAATAGAGAATCCAATTTAACTAGTTTACCAAAACACAAAAAGTGTATGATTCCTGATATTTATTCCATATTCAGTTAATTAATATCACCCTTTTATTTGATGACAATCAACTAAGGAACTGAATGCCTGTAGTTTTTTTGTAGACGAAATAATTAATCATTAAATCTATGAAAATTACAAAACGTTCATGGGCAGAACCCTATAAAATGAAAATGGTGGAGCTACTTAAAATGACCACCAAAACTCAACGTCAGAATGCCATCAAAAAAGCAGGTTTTAATACCTTTTTACTTGAATCAAAGGATGTATATATTGATTTATTAACCGACAGTGGCACAAGCGCCATGAGTGATCGTCAGTGGGCCGGATTGATGTTAGGTGATGAAGCTTATGCAGGTAGTGCAAATTTTTATCGCCTCGAAAAAGCCATTCAAACTTTCTATGGTTATCAATACATCATCCCTACTCACCAAGGTCGCGGAGCTGAAAACATTCTATCAAAAGTTCTGATAAAAAAGGGAGATATCATTCCAGGTAATATGTATTTCACCACAACACGTTTACACCAAGAATTAGCTGGTGGTACATTTAAAGATATCATTATTGATGAAGCACATGATCCCAATAATGAGTTTCCGTTTAAAGGGAATGTTGATTTAAAAAAACTAGAAGCACTGGTAAAAAAATATGGTGCCAAAAAAATTCCTTATATCAGCATTGCTACCAATGTAAACATGGCTGGTGGTCAACCTATCAGCATGGGGAATTTAAAAGAGCTGAGGGCCTATACAAAGAAAAATGGTATTCGTATTATTCACGACATGACACGTGTTGCTGAAAACGCATATTTCATCCAACAAAGAGAAAAAGGTTATCAAAAGAAAAGCATCAAAGAAATAGTAAAAGAAATTTGCTCATTAACTGATGGTGCTACCATGAGTGCTAAAAAAGATGCATTGGTGAATATCGGTGGATTTTTAGCTACCAATGAGTGGGATGTTTTTGAAGAAGCAAGAAACCTAGTTGTTGTTTATGAAGGTCTACATACTTATGGTGGATTAGCCGGTCGTGATATGGAAGCAATGGCTATTGGTATTGAAGAAAGTTTAGATGATTTTCACCAAAGAGCTCGTGTAGGTCAAGTAGAATATTTAGGAGAAAAGATGGCTGAATATGGCATTCCAATTGTAAAACCAATTGGTGGTCATGGAATATTTGTTGATGCAAAAGCTTTCCTTCCTCATTTGTCACAAGATGAATTTCCTGCACAAACATTGGCTGCAGAAATCTATGTGGATTCAGGGGTAAGAACCATGGAAAGAGGAATTGTTTCAGCTGGAAGAAAAGCCAATGGAGATAATTATTATCCTAAATTAGAATTAGTCAGATTCACTATTCCAAGAAGGGTATATACACAAGCTCATATGGATGTGATTGCTGAATCTACTGCAGCTGTTTATGAAAGAAGAAGTAAAATCAAAGGATTAAAAATGGTTTATGAACCACAATATTTGAGGTTTTTTCAGGCGAGATTTGAGAAGCTTTGATGAGCGGCTGTGGCCGTTTGCTGTTGGCTTTGGCTTAAATTTCGTTAGGAAGAAACACTGATTTACAAAGATGAATTGGCTTATATTCTTGGAGGTAAAATTCCGGAGGATATGCTGATTCATCTTTTTTTGTAGATAATGGATTTGATTAATTAGATCTAAAAAGTCCTCAATCTTTCTTTGATTTCCTTTAACTGAGAATATTATAAGTTATAAAGGAGTAGTATAGTAGATAAAATGTATTTCGCCATTTTACATTGGGTTTTGATAAATACAACTCTATTTTTTAGAATTCAATCACTAGTAGGATTAATTCTAATAGCACATTCAATCTAATTGAATAGACAATTTATAGTAACAAAAAAATCTATATAGAGAAGGCCTAGTCAAATTTATTATCATGAATATTCATAAAAAAAAGCGGATAGAATTCCATCCGCTTTTTTGAATTTTAGAATATAAAATAAAGCAAAACTATTTAGGGAGTATAACTTTATCCATTACATGAACCACTCCATTAGAAGCTGTTGCCGATCCTAAAATCAATGATTCATCAATATAGGTTTTACCATCCTTTACATGAACAGTTGCATTGGTTCCATCCACCATTCCAATTACTTGACCATCTTTTAACTGATCTACTTTTAATACTCCCACGTATACATGGTGTTGTAAAATATCTTGAAGCTTTGATTTATTTTCGGGTTTTAAAAGAGTCTCAACAGTTCCGGCAGGTAATAAATCAAATGCTGCATTTACAGGAGCAAAAACGGTAAACGGTCCAGCATTACTTAAAGCATCAACTAATTCTGCTGTTTGTACTGCTTTCACTAAGGTGGTGTGGTCTGGTGAATTTACTGCTACTTTAACCACATCCTGTTGTGATTCATTGTCGGCTACACCAGATTGTCCAACAGCTGTTGTTTGTTCTGTGCCAGCAGTTTCATTTTTAGTTGATTCAGTTCCGCCACATGAACTCATCGCAAAATAGCTTAAACTTAAGCCTACATAAAGAAATATTTTTTTCATATTGTTATCATTTGATGAAGCAAAACTATCCATGATTTTTTTTCGTTGCTATGACCTATGTCATATTTTCGGACATTTTTATCTTATTTATTTGAGAGCATTAAAATCAACACATATGAATGACAAATCAATAGCAGATATTGTAAAGGAATACAGCAATGCTGCTAAGGTTTTAGACAGTTATCAGATAGATTATTGCTGCGGAGGGAAAGTGAAATTTAACGATATCTGCAAAAAGAAAAATCTCGATCCTACTAAAATCATAGAAGAAATAGAGTCGGCAGATGATTTACTTTCAGATATCTCCTTCATAGAAATCAACAATTGGCCAATTGATTTGGTCTGTGATTATTTAGAGAAGACACACCATAGATATTTAAAGGAATTTTTTGATTTATTGGCACCAAAAATGAGTAAGTTAGTTTCGAGACATGGAGAAAATCACCCTGAATTAAAAGAGATCGCCAGTATAATGAACATTGCTCAATATGAACTGTTATTACATTTAAAAAAGGAGGAATTAATTTTATTCCCTGCCATTAGAAAATACAAACAGGCACAATTGAGTAATCAAAAAATAGAGGCCGCAGCATTTGGAAGCATTGAAAATCCGATTCAGGTAATGGAGAACGAACACAATCATGAAGGGGAAAGACTAGACTTGTTGAAGAAACTCAGCTCGAATTTCACAGCTCCTGAAGATGCTTGTCAAACCTACCAAAGTGTATTCAGAATGTTAAAGGAATTTTCTGACGATATGCATAAACATGTCTATATAGAAAATCACATTTTATTTCCTAAAGCATTATCTTTAGAGAATTATTTGAACGTTTAAATCATGTTTTCAAAATCTTGCGAATACGCCATTAGGGCTGTCATTTTCATCTGCACAAAAAAGGAAGAAAATAAAGTAGTTAAAATTCAGGAAATAGCAGAAGCTGTTGGAGCTCCTGTTTATTATACTTCTAAAATATTACAGCAACTGAGTCGACTAAAACTTATTGGTTCATTGAAAGGACAAAATGGTGGTTTCTATACAGGTAAAGAACACAATCAAATTAAGTTGATAGATATTGTTACAGCCATTGATGGAGACAAATTATTTAATGGCTGTGGACTTGGCTTAACCGCTTGCTCAGAGAAGAACCCTTGTCCTTTACACAATCAATTTAAAAGCATTAGAAAAGATATAAAAGACATGCTTGAAACGACAACTATTCATGATTTAAGTCTGAATTTATTAAAAGGTAAAACCACATTAAAAAAATTAGATGGAGTTATTAAATAATGAAAACGCCATCCGTAAAATGGTTGTTTTATTTTATGACAAAATAAAAGTCAACATGCATTTAGGAGGTATTTTTCATAGTGCAATTGGGAACAAATGGGACACCCATATTGAAACCATGGTATTGTTCTGGAGGCATATATTATTAGGAGAAATGGTATATGAAGGAAGACCGGCACAAAAACATATGGATATGCCATTATCCGCTTTTCATTTCGAGATTTGGTTAGAATTGTTTAATCAAACAATAAATGAAAACTTTGAAGGAGATATCGCAGCATTGGCAAAAGAAAGGGCATTGGGAATTGCAAAAGTTATTGAACACAAAATAATTTCGAAAAATGATAGACAAATTAATTGAACAAATTCAAAATAAGTACAGTGAAAAAGGACAGGATGCCGAGGTATTTTTAAAAGGACTTTTACTTAGTAAACCCATAAATTATTGGGATTATATTGAAACAGATACATTACTTAGTTTACAAAAACCGAAAACAAATTTTTCGGATGAATACATTTTTATTGTCTATCACCAAATAACTGAATTGGTATTAAGTCTCATTCGTCATGAATTGAATCAAATCACATCTGATGATGAAATGACTCAGGAGACCATGATAGAAAAGGCTGGCAGAATGGAACGTTATACCGGCTTACTCATCAATTCATTCAGTATCATGAACCAAGGAATGGACTATGAGCAATACAATCAATTCAGATTAAGTCTGGCACCTGCAAGTGGTTTTCAAAGTGCACAATTCAGAATCATTGAATTGATGTTTACTGATATCGATAATTTAATCAATGAAAGAGGTAAATCAAGAATGCCTGCAGATTGTAGTCTTGAAAACAAGTTCAATTATATCTATTGGCAGGATGCTGGAATCGACCACCAGACAGGGAAAAAATCTGTGACCTTATCTGATTTTGAAAACCGATACATGGATGAATTTGTACTTCTTGCAAATAAGATGCAGAAGAAGAATCTCAATCAAAAACTAAAAGAATTAAAAGACAAAAATGCTTTGTCTGATGAACTCATTGAGGCCATGAAAAAACTAGACCACCAATTGAATGTAGCCTGGCCAATTGTTCACCTGGAAACTGCTCATACCTACCTAAACAAAAAAGGCGAAAGTACAGCAGCAACAGGAGGCTCACATTGGATAAAGTATTTACATCCTCAATACCAGCGACGCATATTCTTCCCTTTTTTATGGTCTGAACAGGAACTTCAAAACTGGGGTAAATAAAAAACTAATAATTATCAGTACAGAGTCTGACATGCATCATTATTTATTTTACATATAATTAAGACATTCGTATCTGATTAGAAAGAATAGGTATCAATTGATGCCTTTTTAAATACACTATATTAAGACATTTTTATCTGATTTATAAACTATACAAAATGAAAAGAAGAATTCTATTTGGAATCAGCATTGGCTTGATAAGCCTGCTGATGGCCTGCGGAGACTCAGGCACTTCGGCAACTAATGCCGATTCAAACAATGAGTCGGCAGCTTCAAACAATCAAGGGACCAGCGATGAAAAAGGAATTGGTCCGATTAAAGAAGTGACACTAAACAATCCCTTGAATGAAGAAATGATTGGAAAAGGGAAAGCCATTTTTGATTTAAAATGTTCATCCTGCCACAAATTAGATGGAACCAAAGTTGTTGGTCCAGGTTGGTCTGGAGTTACCACAAGACGTAAACCTGAATGGATTATGAATTTCATCATCAATGTAGATGAGATGTTAAACAAAGATCCAAAAGCCATGACCATGCTGGAAGAATGTTTGGTTAGAATGCCAAATCAAAATTTAACTGAACAAGATGCAAGGAACATTTTAGAGTTCATGTTAAACAATGATTTAAAAAAATAAGCCCTAAAAAATAAAATATGAAAAACTCCACAATTAAATTACTACTTGCCGGCATTGGAATGATGATGCTGACAGGAGCAGTTTTCTTCATTGGCTGCAAAGGAAAATCTCAAGCTTCAGGCACAGATAAAGATGCTGCAAGCAAGGTTTATGTAAGCCCAGGAAAACATGATGAATTCTACAATTTTGTTTCTGGCGGATTCAGCGGTCAGATGGCCGTATACGGTTTGCCATCAGGAAGATTATTCAGGGTAATTCCTGTATTTTCTGTTGACCCTACAAGTGGTTATGGATATTCGGAAGAAACCAAAGCCATGTTAAATACTTCACATGGATTTGTTCCTTGGGATGATTTGCACCACCCTGCCCTATCATTAACCAATGGTGAACATGATGGTAGAT
>JBMLPO010000424.1:0-1996 GCA_049242065.1 Bacteroidia bacterium | reverse complement strand
ACATGAATGCAAATTTAAATGCCAATATCAATCAGAATAAAAACAGAGTGAATTTTCAAGATAATATCAATAACAATACCCAAACTGGTTTTGGTTTTTCTCCAAACTATTCCTACGATGAGATACTGGAATTGGGTGTGAATTTTAATTGGAACTACAATAGAAGTAAATCAAGTTTAAGGCCTGATATCATAACCAATTTTTGGATTCAAACCTATTCTCCTTATTTGGTCTTAGATCTTCCTTTTGGTTTGAAGTTTAATACAGATGTTGAATTCAATAAGCGCCAGCAAGCATACGAAAGTGAAACAAATTTGAATACAGTTATTTGGAATGCGAATATTAGTTATAAGATGTTGAAGAGTAAAAAATTAATCGCCACGGTAAGTGCTTATGATATCTTGAACCAGAATGTAGGCTTTTATCGCACGGCCAATTCAAATTTTGTAACTCAAAATGTTTATAGCACTTTAAAGAGATATGTGCTGTTTAGTTTAACCTATCAAATCAATAATGGTCCAGGTCGTGAAAATTAATATCATACAGATGAAAACGCTTATCCAAATTTTATTTTTCATATTGACTGCTTCTGTTTGTGATGCACAGCAATTGATTTTGCAAGGTCGTATTCATTACGAAAGAAAGGAAAACCTTCATAAACTTTTTACAGAAGAAAATGAATGGACCAATGAGTTTAAAAAGCAATTGCCAAAATATCGAACTGATATTTTTGAACTCTCTTTTAATACAAAGAAAAGTTTATATAAAATGGAACAAGAATTTGAAGGCAATTCAAATATTCTTGATTGGTTTAATGTAGCAAAATTTAATACAGTGCTTCAAAATCAAGAGACACAGAAATTAGTTGCACAAAAAACAGTGTATGAAAATACCTATCAAATTCAAGATTCATTGCCCAAATTAAAATGGAAATTACACAATGAATACAGAACCATTGCCGGATTTTCATGCAGAAAGGCAAGTACAATTATTTTAGATTCGGTTTATATCATAGCATTTTTTACAGATGAAATACCTGTTAGCGCAGGCCCAGAATCTATGAATGGACTGCCAGGAATGATATTAGGTTTGGTGGTCCCAAGAATCAATACAACTTGGTTTGCAACCCGAGTTGACCATGTAAGTGTGCCAGAGGAGAGTTTTGTATTCGTGCCCAAATCAAAAAAGAAAATCAATACCATTCAGTCTTTTTTGGAAGAATTAAAACTCGCTACAAAAAACTGGGGAAAAGAATCAGGTGATATAATTTGGCGGTCAATTTTATAATATAATTAAGAAATAATTATAATAATTTGCTTGAAATCAATTCTTATGAATAAATTGTTACTTTCAAAAAAATGGATTCAAGTCATACTGATTATTTCACTTTTATCTATTAGCTTTTCTAGTTTCAATAGTTCCAACAATCCTCCAACAGGAATGACTGGCGCTCCAAGTGAAAGTAATTGTACTAGTTGTCACGCAGGTTCTGCGATTAGCTCTGGTGCCGCTTGGGATGCAATCAATATTAGCGGATTACCTGCAAATGGTTACACTCCTGGAACTACTTATACACTTACACTAAATGGTTCATCAGCTGCTACTGCTAAAAATGGTTTTTCATTAACAGCTTTATCTCCAACAAATGCGATGGCTGGTTCCTTTACAGCAGGTACGGGTAATTCAGTTCAAATTGGAAGCGGAAGAAATTATGTCAATCATACTAGTGCGGGTACTGCTCAAACTTCATTTACTTTTAATTGGACTGCCCCAGCTACGGGTGTTGGTACTGTTACACTTTATGCGGCTTTTATGGGTACCAATTCTAGCAATGGTAATTCAGGCGATATTGTTTATTTAAAATCATTTACGGTATTACAAGGTAATCTGCCAACAGCAGTCATTACAACTTCAGCAACCACTATTTGTTTAGGCGATACTCTTTTTTTACAAGGTAGTGGAAACAACAATCCAACATCTTATTCTTGGCAGTTTT
>JBMLPO010000423.1:0-3178 GCA_049242065.1 Bacteroidia bacterium | reverse complement strand
ACTGCCATTTTCGAATTTATTTTCTGTTATGTTTTTCCCTTTAGAACGTCTAAAATCTAGGCCATAAAAGACAGTTAGTCTTTTAGATAGATCCTGCTGAAACTCCAAACCCAATCTATAATTAAAGTTTTCGGCACTTGTTTTAAAATCGCTACTTGAATTGTTTTGGGTGTTTGATGTTTCTTTAAAGTTATAACCCAATCCGAATCTTGCTCCCAACCTGGTATTGGGATAAATATTCCATTTGTTTTGAAAGAGCTTTACATTGATATCATAAGGACTTGCAACTAAATTTAAATTATTGCTATTGAATACCAGAAACTGTCTAATAAAATCGGTGGCATTGAATCCAACTTGAACCAATTTTGGATTTTCTTGTATATCAAAAAATCCTTTAGGTTTAGAAAATTGATTCAATGTGCCGATATCATAGGCCTTTGAATGCAAGCTAAATAAACAGGAAATAATCAAGCTAAAAAGTGGGGTCTTTTTCATTTTCATATTCAGTAGACACTAAAATAATGAAATGGTTGCCACAAATTGACAGTTTTTTGACGAATGGGTAATTATTAAGAAAAAATGCAGATATCTAAGTGTGTTTAGGAGCCAAGAATAGATAAATTAGGAAAGGTTTTAGAAATTATTGAATATTTGGGAAATACTTTTTAGATGAAAATTAGAATCAAAGGAAACTCAATCAGATACAGATTAACGAAATCTGAGGTAGAAGAATTTAAAAACGAAAAATACATTGAAGAATTCACGGATTTTGGGAACTCAATTTTCTGTTATGTATTAAAAGTTGTTCAAAACCAGCCGAATTTGTGTGCTTTTTTTAAAGATGATACCATGACATTTGGCGTTCCAGCACATATAGCAAAAGAATGGACCGAAACGGATAGAGTTGGATTTCAACATGAATTTGAACTAAACAATGGTTCTAAATTATTTTTATTATTGGAGAAGGACTTTGTTTGCTTAGACAATACGTTTGAAGACCAATCTGATAATTATCCGAATCCCAATGAGAAATGTTGATTGATTAATCCCCCGCCCCTGTATCACCTCGATTCATCGAGATGAATCCATTCACCTCGGTTAATAAAAAAAACACCATGAAAATTTTCATGGTGTTTTTTTGTGATTTTTATTTGAAATAATCGCGGTTAATTTTTTTGATCAAAATGATGAATCATTTTTGTACGGTGATGAATCGCTGTATATTTTTTTGATCAAAATGATAAATCATTTTGGCACCGCGATGAATCATTTTGGCACCGCGATGAATCGCGGTGCTACAATCGTTAATTTCGAATTATCGCGGTTAATTTTTTTGATCAAAATGATAAATCATTTTGGCACCGCGATGAATCGCGGTGCTACTCGAGTTCTTCGCGGCGTTTTTTCATTTCAATGGTTTTCTTTTCATTACCTAAATTGGCGTAAACCTGTTGCATTGAATACAAAATATCTCTCATGTAGGAATTTTTCTCTTTTTTCTTTTCTGGTGTATCCTCAGATTTTGCTTCAGCAATTTCCAATGCACGACTAAAATATCCCAAAGCAGTATTTAAAATTGAATCTTGTTTTTGCTTCAAAGGCTTGTATTTCTTATCGTATTCAGCCTGAGTTACAGCTGTAATATTGTTAATTTTCTCAACCACCTCTGTACTCTTGTTATTACTCATCGCACCTAAGTTAAAGTATGCATCAATAAAATCAGGATTCAATTCAACCACTTTTAAGTAATCAATTTCAGCTTGGGCTGCATAATTACTAGCTCTTTTTTGATTAGCATCTGCACTCTTCATATAAGAATTGGCTGCATTGGTAAACTTGGCTTTTTTATCCGCTGCTTTTTCTGTTTGAGCTCTTTTCTTTAAGGTACTTGCAGTATCTCTTTCATGCTTGAATTTCTTCAATGCATCATTAGCAAAATTGTCGTAAACATTTCCTCTTACATAAATCAATGTTTGGTCTTCTGGATTTACTTCAATAGCTGCATTAAGCTTTTCTAATAATATATCTTGACGGCCTTGTGATAAGTAAATATTTAATTCTTGGTTGATTAAATCTTTCTCATTTGGGAATTTAGCTCTTGCTTTATCCAAAAAACTTAAAGCTGTGGTAGTATCTTTTTCCTCTAAATAAATGTTCACCATTTGTAAATGAATCAAATGATCTTCATAATTTAAATCCATTAATTTTTGAAGATAGATTTTAGCACTTGCTTTGTCTTCAGCTTGCACTGCAGCATAGGCCATGTATAAATAGATGTTCTTATCTGATAGGTTATTTTTCTTTAAATCACCATTTTTATCGTAAGGGATTACATCCAAAGCCATTTTGTAATATTTGATGGCATTTTTGAAATCCTTAGCCTCATAAGCGGTATAACCTTTGTTATACGACATGAAAGCAGAATTGATAATAGCTTGTTCTTTGCAATAGTAAGAGAATCTCTCTTTGGCATCTAACTCAATACATTTGATACATCCATTAAAGAACTTATCTACTAAATCTTCGCTTGCTAATGCAGCGTAAGCAGGATTTCTATAAATGGTATCATAAACTGAAGTATAATAAAACCAAGCTTTTGGATCAGTTTTGGTATCAGGGTGTTCAATGGCCTGATCAATCGCTTTTTTTGCATCTTCAACCTCACCATTTCTCAGGTAAAGTGCTGCAGATTCAACTTTGTTTTTTTGAGCAAAAACCTGAATGCCAGAAATCAGCATCAGAGCTACTAACAGCTTTTTCATTTTATTTTTATTTAGGTTATTTTTCATCAATTAGCGCAAATGTAAGGAATATTCAAGGCATTTTACAGGTTGGATTCTTCAGATTTATATCAGAAAAAATCAAACTGTCTTCTATTCTAAACTATCAATTTTTGCCTATCTAATTTATATTCTTTGCATTTTAGCTATTCTATCTTCGAGACTTTCAGAACTCATTTTTTCCCTCAATCTATCTACCATAATTGGAAAAGAGAACGGAGAAGGATCCTTAATTTTTTGAATTATTATCTTGGCCTTTTCAATTCTTTCCAAGGCACTTCTCAATCTTTTCTCTTCCATTTGTTGTAACAGCACTTCCTCATAAGCTTGTTGTAACAAGAGGTGATCTGGTTCATTTTCTTTAAAGACATCAAAAAACAGACCAGAGGATGCCTGTA
>JBMLPO010000422.1:0-8759 GCA_049242065.1 Bacteroidia bacterium | reverse complement strand
CGCTTAGAAAGTTTGGGTGCTGCAAGTGTTATCTGTACAGATAAAACCGGAACCATTACCGAAAATAAAATGGTTCCAGCAGAAATATATGAGTTGAAATCGGATTCAATTTTTCAATTAGAAGCCAAAGAATTTCAATTAAATGAAGTCTTAGAATACGCCATGTGGTCATCAGAAACAGAGCCATTTGATCCCATGGAAAAAGCCATTCATGAATTGTATTCGCGTGTAAGTTCAGTAGATAAACGAAAGGACTTCACCATGTTTAAGGAGTATCCTTTAGAAGGTGAATATCCCTTCATGACGCATGTGTTTTCAAATCAAACAGAAAAAATAATTGCAGTTAAAGGAAGTGTGGAAGGTGTTTTAGCACAAAGTGATTTATCAAAAGAACAAAAGGATATCATACACCAAAAGGCAAATCTTTTGGCAAGTAAGGGACATAGAGTTTTAGCTGTTGGAAAAGCAGAACCTAGCCTAGTAGATTTACCAGAATCACAAAGTAAATTCTCTTTTCATTTCTTGGGATTGATTTCATTTTATGATCCACCTAAAGCCAATATGATAGAGGTATTAGCTCAGTTTTACCAAGCAGGAATCAGGGTTTTGATGATAACAGGAGATCATCCTGAAACAGCGAAATCGATTGCTTCACAAATTAAAATGAAGAATGCCGATGAGGTATTAATTGGCGCTGAGTTAATGAAATTGAGTGATGAAGAGTTAAGAGAAAAAGTGAAGTCGATTCATATTTATGCACGAATGTTTCCAGAAGCAAAATTGAGAATTGTGGAAGCATTAATTGCCAATGGTGAAATTGTAGCCATGACAGGTGATGGCGTAAATGATGCACCAGCATTAAAAGCTGCACATATTGGAATTGCCATGGGTAAAAGAGGAAGTGAAGTTGCGAGAAACATGGCTACCTTGGTTTTAGCTGATGATGATTTCAGCCACATGACAGAAGCCATTTCATTAGGCAGAAGGATTTATGATAACTTGAAAAAGGCCATTAGGTATATCATTTCTATTCATATTCCAATTATTCTTATTGTTACATTGCCTTTGGTTTTATTTTGGAAATACACCAATTTGTTTTTACCTATACATGTTATTTTCTTGGAGTTAATTATGGGTCCCACCTGTTCTATCATTTACGAAAATGAACCAGTAGAGCCCAATACCATGACTCGACCACCTCGAAAGCCAAAAGAAAGTCTCTTTTCATTAAGAGAATTGTCAATCAGTATTGTGCAGGGATTGGTAATTACATTGGCCTGTTTAAGTTTAGCTGATTATTATATCCATCAAAATTATTCCGAGGGCATGGTAAGAACAATCGTTTACATGACTCTCATTTTTTCTAATTTATTTTTGACATTAGAGAATAGGTCATTTAGGTATTCCATCTTCACTACCATCAAATACAAAAATAGATTGATACCTATGATTTTGGCATTGTCATTAATCATACCAGTATTGTCCTTGTTTATAACACCAATCAGAGAAATATTTGAATTTGAAATTCCAAATTTATGGGTCATGACGCACTGTTTTGCGGCCGCATTCATTGGCGTCATGTGGATTGAAATTTATAAATTCCTCCGCCGCCGGTACCACCGCGATTTATCGCGGTGCTAAATAACCGCGATTCATCGCGGTGCCAAATAAAAACGATTCATCCGCGCCCCCGGTAATACCGCGATTCATCGCGGTGCCCAAAATCTCAATTCATAGCGGTGCCAAAATCACAATTCCTCCGCCGCCCCCGTACCACCGCGATTCATCGCGGTGCTAAATAACCGCGATTTATCGCGGTGCCCAAAAATCAATTTATCGCGGTGCCAAATAATAATTCATCCCTCTTCCATATATATTTCATTAATTTCGACAACCAACATCAGTAACATCGGGATTTGTCCCGATGATCACAACAACATGGAACACAAAAAACAAGCACTCGCATCACAATCCACCTTCCTAAAACGTATGCTCAGGTATATGTTATTTGCAGGGGTTTTAATTGGATTTTCAGTTGGAATTGGTACAATAGGTTACCATGTAGTAGCCCAGTTAGAATGGATAGACAGTTTTCATATGGCTTGTTTAATCCTCACTGGAATGGGTCCTGTTGTTGAAATGGAAACTACATCCGCTAAACTGTTTTCATCGTTTTATGCGCTTTATAGTGGAGTTGCTTTTTTAAGTATTACCGCTGTTTTCTTCGCTCCATTGGTACACAGAATCCTGCATATTTTGCACATTGAAGACAAATCAGAAGAATAAATCCTTCAGAAGAGCTGAATTTAAAGGGATTTGAGTTTTATTTTTCATGAACTAAGTGTTAATTCGTATCCCCAAATTACGGAATGAACAAAGTCATTATCTTCTGTGCTCCATCTGGAAGCGGAAAAACAACTATAGTAAAACATTTACTTCAACAGGATGAGCGCCTCATGTTCTCTGTTTCGGCTTGCACTAGGAACAGAAGAGAGGGCGAGATAGATGGTAGAGATTATTATTTTCTTAGTAAAGAAAGCTTTGCAGAGAAAATCAAAAACAATGAATTCTTAGAGTATGAAGAGGTTTATGGTGGCAATTTTTATGGCACTTTAAAATCGGAAATAGAAAGAATTTGGGCTTTAGGAAAAGTAGTTTTGTTTGATGTGGATGTGATTGGTGGATTGAATATCAAAAATTTTTACGGAGACCAAGCCTTGGCTGTTTTTGTTAAGCCTCCCGATGTAGAAACGCTTGAAAAACGACTCAGACATCGTTCCACAGAAACCGAAGAAACCTTAAAAATGAGGGTAGATAAAGCGGTGCATGAATTGGAATATCAAACCAAATTTGAAGAAGTATTATTGAATGATGTTTTAGAACAAGCCTTGCATAAAGCAGAGGTTTTGGTAAATGACTTTCTAAACAAATAACTATGAATGTTGGTCTGTTTTTTGGCTCTTTTAATCCTGTACATACCGGGCATTTAATTATTGCTAATTATATGGCAGACTATACCGGATTAGATGAAATTTGGTTGATTGTAAGTCCGCAAAATCCTTTTAAAGAAAGTGATGAACTACTCAATGAAAATGCCAGATTTGAATTGTTGAACTTAGCCATTCAAGAGGATAAAAGACTCAAGGCTTTGGATATTGAATTTCACCTAGACAGACCTTCCTACACCGTTCATACACTGGCACACCTGAGAAAAATCTATCCAGAAATCAATTTTACATTGATTATTGGTGGCGACAATCTTCAGAATTTTCACAAATGGAAAGATTATGAAGAGATATTAAAACAACATAAGGTTTTTGTTTATGCAAGAGCCGGAATCGTTGAAAAACCACTATTATCTAACAATCCTCAAATAAAATTATTTGAGGTTCCTTTATTGAATATTTCATCTACTTATATCAGAGAAAGTATTCAGGCTTCTAAGTCCATTCGCTACTTGGTTCCAGAGCCAGTTAGAAAGCTGATTCTAGAAAGAAAATACTACCAAGAGAAATAAATTACTGCTCCTCAGTTTTAATATCCCAAAGGCATTTCTGTAAAGGTATGCTGTTCGGCAGCTCTTTTGATGGTGATGAGTCCTTGTTCAAATGCCTGTTCTGTTGAACTGATTTTTGAACTCAACATATACCTGAAAATGGGATTGTTTCCAACATCACCAGAATCTAACCAAGTTAATTTAGTTTTAGCTCCTAATGGTTCAAATACAAAAGTGGCATTGGTTGTAATGGTACCCTCATTCATCCATAAATCGTATGCAATGCGCTCGTTTTCTATACTGTTGCTGATGTTCAATCGCCCGCAACCATATAAACCTCCTCTAAAATACTGACGCGCTCCTGTACCTTTACTATTCCTAGAATAAAAAAATACCAATGAGCTATCTAATTCAGTATTCCACGGACTCCAATCTTTCCAATTTTTGATATTGTTTAAATATTGAAAGGTTTGGTTCACTGGTCGGTTGACAACAATTGATTTCTCTATGCGATAAGTATGAGGTAGAAAGTAGGCAATACCTACAAATAATCCGATTAACAAAAAGATACCCAAGAAAACTCTAAATAATTTCATCCTGATTTTGAATTGGCTGCAAATCTAAAATATTTGAACATCTATTCACCGACCATTTTATACCAATCACCGATTTTCTGACAGATTGAGCCGAATTCGGGCAAAGACCTAAGTAATGGCATTTACCTTTGACCCATCAAAACGAAACAATACAATGGAAATCATAGAAACAAAATCAAATGAAAACGGAACTTATGAGGAGAATCCTCTTCCAAATCAAGAGAATGGAAAAGGTGGATGGGATGGGAGAATTTTAGCAGGCCTTTTATTGGCATCTTATGGTGGCTTATTCTTAATGAGAGAATTAGGTTTTGAATTGCCCGCACTCTTATTTAGTTGGCCAATGATTTTAATTGGTATTGGCTTGTATACTGGTGCTCGCCATAATTTTAGCAAGCCCGGTTGGATCATTCTCACTTTAATTGGTGCTGTGTTTCTTATCGAAAAATCATATCCAGAAATGGACTTTCACCGATTCTTTTGGCCTGTTTTATTAATTGGTGCTGGTTTATTCATGGCCTTTAAACCAAGAAGAAAATACAAAGATTGTAAGAACCAGGGGCGTCATTTCACCCATTTCAAAAATAGAAACAGAAATGCGGGAGTGGAAATGGGGTATTCTGAACAAAGTTCATCTGAAGATTACTTAGAAGTGGTGGCCATTTTTGGCGGTACCAAAAGAGTGGTATTGAGCAAAGAGTTTAAAGGTGGTGAAATTACTGCTGTATTTGGTGGTTCAGAGGTGAACCTCATGCAAGCAGATATAGATGGTAGAGTGATTTTGGAAGTGAATAATATTTTTGGTGGTACCAAATTGTTGGTCCCTGCCAATTGGAATGTTCAATCAGATATCGTTACCATATTGGGTGGAGTAGAAGATAAAAGACCACTATTGGCGCCAGGTTCAGCTCCTACAAATAAAATATTGGTTTTAAAAGGTGCATGTATTTTTGGTGGAGTTGATATCAAAAGTTATTAATCTATATCCTATGAAATGGTTCACAGCGAAATTGGTTTATACCATTGAAAAAAATGCCGAAGGCCTAGCTTCTGAAATGGAGGAGAAATTAATTTTAATTGAAGCATCAAGTCGACTTGATGCTTTAATTAAGGCCCGACAAATAGGTATAGAAAAACAAGAAGAAATCAGCTTGTTCAATGGCAATACTTTGTTTTGGAAATTTATAGAAGTGGTTAGCTTGAATGAAATAGAGAAATGGGAATCGGGAGTAGAATTGTTTTCTTGTACCAAAGAATTAGATTCGATGAGTCAATTAGATTACATGAAATACCAAGGCCTCAAATTAATGATGAGCTAAGCCTATGTTTGCAAACATTTCCTTTAAAAAAGTTTTTTATCTGTTTGGCATCTGGTGGTTGCTTTGGTTTTTTTTATTGGCGTGGGTGCATAATAATTTAGGCTTATCATGGGAATTAGCCTTTACAGATAGTGCCATTACCAATATCTTATTAATGGTTTCTGGATATATCATTTATACCACATTAAAATATTACCAGCCAGCTAATGAGAACTTCTTTTATTTAAGACTTTGGGTGGTTTTACTAGCAGCCATTAATTCAGCAATTCTCTATTATATCTTACCTTATAATCTATATGCAGATTCAAATTATATCACCTATATCAATAAAGGATTGTACCTGCGTTTTTCTTATCAGTTTTTGATGTTGGCAACCATCACCATGATCAACTGGATGGGCTTTTACTTCAAGAACAAACAAGAGTTGGAAAAGCGAAAAATAGATGCAGAAAACCAAAGTAAAGAAGCTGAATTATTGAACCTAAGAAAACAATTACAACCTCATTTTTTATTTAATAGCTTAAATTCAATTCATACATTGGTAGGCTCAAAGCCACAAGAAGCGCGAGAAATGATTGAGCAATTATCAGGCTTTCTTCGTCATACATTGAGAAAGAATGAGCAACAATTAATCCACTTAAGAGAGGAGTTACAGGGACTTCAACTGTATCTAGAAATTGAAAAGGTGAGATTTGGCAATAGACTCGAAGTAATGATGAATACACAAGGTTCATGTTTGGATATGAAACTACCTGCTTTGATATTGCAACCCTTGGTAGAAAATGCAATTAAATTTGGTTTGTATGAAACCTTAGAGCAAACGGTTCTTGAACTGAATACAAGATGTACAGAACAAGAATTACTGATTGAAATTAAAAATCCATATGATGCCGAATTTGCAAAACATAGCAAAGGCACAGGATTTGGAATGAGTTCTGTTCAAAGAAGATTGTTTTTATTGTACGCAAGGAACGACTTAATGCAAGCAACTGCTGAAAATGGAATTTATACTGTAACAATTAAAATACCACAACAACATGAAGTGTTTAATAATTGACGATGAGCCTTTGGCAAGAGCAATGGTATTGGAATACTTGCAGGCATATCCAGAGTTTCAGGTTTTGGGAGAATATGGTGATGGATTTGCTGGTGTAAAAGGCATCATGGAGCATCAACCTGATTTGGTTTTTTTAGATATCCAAATGCCGAAAATAACCGGCTTTGAAATGTTGGAATTACTAGATGAAAAGCCCGCTATTATTTTTACAACGGCCTATGATTCATTTGCCTTAAAAGCATTTGAAGCCCATGCAATCGATTATTTACTCAAACCCATAAGTCAGCAAAGATTTGATGAAGCCATTAAACGCTTTAAACAAATGAAGCCAGAATTAAATGCTAAAATGAACTTAGATGAATTGTTGGAAGAAGCTGCTATACAAAAAGAAAACAAAGACAGAATCATAGTTAAACAAGGCAGCTTAGTAAAAATTCTGGGATTGGATCAAATCAGCAGATTGGAAGCCTATGATGACTATGTAAAGATTAAAGTGGATGAACAAACTTATTTAAAAAAACAAACCTTAGCACATTTTGAAAAGCTCTTACCCGAAACCCAATTTGTAAGAGTTCATCGTTCACATATCATTCATCTGAAGTATTTAAATGGCTTTGATGGACATGATTATTGCATCCTCAAAAACGGAGAAAAAATTCCCATCAGCAAAACCGGCTACCAAAAATTGAAAGTGGTTTTGGGAATGTAAAATTATCAAAATACTGAATGCGATTATTTGAATTCTTATCAGCAATTTTTAATTGAATTCTTAGATGATAAAAAAGGAGATGAATAATTTGTAGCACATTCACATTTACTTCCCAAACTCCTCAATAAGCTTCAACCACACAGCAGGATTTTTAACATTCGAGTTCCACATACTAGGGTGGGGGATACACAAAATAGGTATGCCATTTAGTTGAGGGATATTGCCCGATTGAATGTCTTCCAAGTATTTTCCAAATGTTTGGATTTTCTCTAATTTGCTTTCGCTTCTTTCAGTAATAAAATGATATGGAACTTTACCCAAAACAATGATTCTGGACGGTTTTACTTCTTGTACCTGAAATTTAAAATATTCAAAGCTTGCATCTAGATAGGCTTTCTCTTTGTTCTGCAATGCCGGATTGATTCCCAACATACTTTCTACTTTTCTTAAACCTATAAATAGATTGGTTAAGAAGACTTTTTCTTTGGGATATGAATCTAATAATTTGACAGTTTTTGAAAAGGTGTTTTCATTAGCTTCTCCTTGTTTGATTATTTGATCAGTAACATATTTTATGGTACCAAAATCTTGTCCTACAACCATCAAACCAGCTGCTTGAAGTTCTTCCTTTCCCTCAATCAGTAAGCCACTTCCATAAGGGAAAAATCCCAGTCCCGATTGAATGATTCTGCCACTTAAATCTAAATCCATGTTTTTGGATTGATTTTTATAATAGGTGCTTATTGCATTCCTTAATTCTTGAATTTTCATTTTGCTAATTTTTTTATTTAGTTCATTTTCCTACGCCACTCTTTCCTTATATAAATGCTCTTGGAATTCTATAAATAACCTGCTGATGTTTCCAACTTCGCCCAAAATCTCTTTTGCATCTTCAAGCGATTGGTATTTGTTGGTGAGTAAGATGGGAAGTTTCTCCTGATCTAATTCTTCAACACCACTTTCAATATATTTACTCAATACAAATTGAATGAACTCTTGTTGTTTGTCGTTTAATAAGGCAAAGATGGTTGCTTCTGCTGCTTTGGCTCGGGCTTCTCTAGTTATAGCAACATAGTTTCCATTAAATACATATTCCAAAACATCATACAAATCACTCTTCTCCATGTCAACTAGGTTTTGTAGGATGATTAAATCACTCTTTGGAAATCCAGCAGTTTCTAAATTCTCCAATAATGTTTTTCTGGTGATGGGATTACTCCACAATCTCCTGAGCTCTTCTTCATCTTTAAATAATTTGGGCAATTCTCCCAATAAATTATTCAAGAATTCTTCTGCTGAAATGGGCTTACCTTCTGCACTCCAAAATGAAGTAGATACCATGTGTTGTATTTCTCTTTCTTTCCCATTCCTTAATTTCACTTTTACTTTTCTTCGCTTTTGGCATATACAAGGGCTCTCACCACATACCTCGCAAGGTGGTTTGGGTTCTGTTTCACAGATACAAGGTGATTCACCGCAAACTTCACAAGTGGGTCTTGGAATTGTTAAACACACACATGGGTTCATGCCACAGAATGTGCATGGTTCCGGTGCCAATGGTTCTCCATCCCATTCAGGGTCG
>JBMLPO010000421.1:0-13850 GCA_049242065.1 Bacteroidia bacterium | reverse complement strand
TTTCTAAATCAATAAAAGTTGGTACCAAAGTAAACAATATCAGATTGGTTGAAGGCGACCACAACATTGATTGCAAGGTTCCTGAATTTGGAGCCATGGCTTTGAAAAGTGAATTTGTAAAGAAGGTTTAAGCTTCCTATTTTGATAAAGCCCCGCTTGTTTCAAGCGGGGCTTTTTTATTCCATCTCCTACATTGTTTCTAGACACCAACTTATGCCCTTCAAGTTTTCATGTATTGAATATCGCAATTTTACCGGTTGTTTAAACGATATCTGATTGAGATTTGCAAATTATGCAAACACGAAGCCAACTACTTAGAAACTTTGCAACAGAAACTAGGGCAGTGAATGAAACAATGCAGGTCTAATACAGCAAGCATTAACTAAGATTGTTATCATAAAATAAATCAAATACATATGAAACAATTTTTCATTCTTGCTGCTTGTTTGTTAGGAACATTTCAAGCCTTCTCTCAAGAAAACGCTCACATCGCCATTTCAAGCGGATTCAATATACCTCTAGGAAATTATGGTTCCGACGATATAACAAAAGAGGATGCAGGTTTGGCAAAAACCGGATTTAGTATTGATGTATCTGGTTATTATAAACTAAACAAGCACTTCGGTTTAAGTGGATTATTCAGACACCAAAGGAATGGTTTTAATGAAGTTGTATATAAGAATGTATTACAAGCAATTGTTGGAAATAATTTAACTATTAACAGCAAACCATATCGAATCAATACGATTATGATAGGACTGAACAGCTCTGTTCCTATAAAAAAGAACTTGAGTTGGGAATCAAAACTCTTGCTGGGTAGTTCTACGGTTACACAATGTAATTTGGAAACAACAGTGAATATAATGGGAACAAACCAAAACTCAAAAATAGTAGGACACACATCTAGTTTTGGTTCATTGTTATTGGGAACTGGTTTAAAATATCAATTGAATGAAAAATGGATATTATTAGGAACAGCTGACTATTGGATTACAAAAACCAAACCTGAATTCACTATTACAGAGGACTCAGGTTCTGGGCCCATTACTCGAACTAGTGCAAGTTCAACCTATATCAATCTTTCAAGTCTCAATATAAGCTTAGGTTTAGCTTATAAGATTAAATAGAACTTTCAAATAAATCGGCCTTTCATAATACGTTTCAATCAGCACATGCTCGGCATTGTATTAGGGCTTATGTTTACAAGATTCTAATTCCGTCAATTTATTATATTAGTTCAATTTTAGTACTTAAAAATAAAGTGAAACCACAAGCAGTTCATATACTTATTTCAGGAGCAAGAGCCCCTATTGCTTTAGAAATGGCGCGCAGCTTCAAAAAATGGGGTTGTAAAGTAATCATGATGGATTCGGTACACCTCACTATTGCTCGGTGGTCGAACAAAGTGGATGAATACTATGTGGTGCCTTCACCTAGATTCTTTACCCAAGCATTTGTGAAAGAAGTGCGTGAAATTATTCAGAAAGAAAATATCACGCACTTCATTCCCACTTGTGAAGAGGCCATTTTTGTTTCTCAGCATATAGAAATCTTTAAATGTAAAGTTTGGACCAGCCCACTGAGTCTAGTATTAAAACTACATAATAAATATTCCTTTACACATTTCAATGCGGCTAATTTTCCGATACCTCCTACCCAAATATTAACTGAATTCACTGATTGGGAAAACAGCAGTGACTATGTATTTAAACCTATCTATTCACGCTTCGCTTCCGCTGTTATCATCAATAAAAAACTGAATTCAAATGATATCCCAGATGAAGAAAAACCCAAATGGATTGCCCAGAAAAAAGTGATTGGAAAGGAGATTTGTATTTATTCGATTTGGGACAATGGGAAATTAAAAGCTTACGCTTCATACCATCCATTATACAGAGCAGGAAAAGGTGCTGGCGTTTACTTTGAACCTGTTTTCAATGACCTAGTAAGAACCTATGTGCAAGGCTTCGGAGAAAGTATCAATTATACTGGTCAGTTAAGTTTCGATGTGATCATAGATGAGAATGAAATCCCATATTTTATAGAATGTAATCCGCGTGGTACCAGTGGTGCACATTTACTTCATGAAAACCTAGCAAAGGCATTCTTACAAAATGAGCGCTTTATCCTAGAAGACAAAACTGAGTATTGTATTAAATATGCCATGTTCATTTTACACTTCTTTGCCTACTTTCATTCCAGAACACTAAAAGCAAAAGATGTTATTCTAAAAAGAAATGATATCAAACCCTTTGTACTACAAGTATTGAGTTTACTTGAAATCACCTACATAAAATTCAGTAGAAATATGAGTTGGCTTGAGGCTAGCACATCGGATATAGAATGGAACCATGATGAGAATTAAGTCGAAGTTTCATAATTACTCAATGGAAGAATTGTATCAATCTCTTTCAATTTTGTTTCTGCAACAGAAATCAAGCGATATCATTCGTAATGTAAAAACAGAAATGAGGTTGATGAAAATAGCGAATCAATATGTGTTTCCAATCAGCATCAATCATCAACAAGAAAACAATTCTTTTGTCTGCTCACCACATACTGCCTATGCACTGTATTCAAAAGATGAACTCAAACAAAAGGTAAACAATAGATGGCTACAAATACCCATTTTAGGTATCATCAATTTCATTGATATCATTTTAAGATTAGGTAAAATCGATAAAAATATTCATGTCAATAATTTCCTTCTTTCAACCAATCCTTATCCTGAATGGGAAGGAAATGAAATTGGTGAAATAACAAATAACTTATTAAATGAATTCCCAAAACATGCCATTATTTTTCGTTCATTAAATGAATACCAACACCAAAACCTGATCAATAAATTTGAAGATAAAGGATACATCAAACTAGGAAGCAGACAAGTTTATATTTACGATACAGACTATGAAACTTGGTTGAAACATAACAATAACCGCAACGACATCAGGCTTATTAAAAAACAAAAACTCAAGTATATTTCACATGAAGACATGTATCCTTATTTGGAACAAGCACTTGACTTATACAACAAATTATACTTGGTTAAATACTCTCAATTCAATCCTCAATTTACCATAGCTTATTTCAAAACTTGTTACGAACAACAGCTCATCCATTTTCAGGGTTATGTGGATGAAAACAACAAATTAAAATCATTTGCAGGATTGTTTATCATTGAAAACACCATCACTTCTCCTTTGGTTGGTTATGATACCGATGCGTCTCAAAAAGAAGGATTGTATATCCATGCTATTCATTTGATTTTTTTATACAAATTCAAAAGTGGTTTATTGCTCAATCTGAGTTCAGGAGCTTCTCAATTCAAACGCATGCGTGGTGGACAAGCATCTATTGAATATTCATTAATCTATACCCAACATTTACCATTTGGTAGAAAATTGATTTGGAGTATTCTTCAATTTGTTTCCAATAAAATAGGTATCCCAATTCTGAATAAATATGAACTTTGATTTTTATACAGCTTTAGCTTTTTCAAGTCAGCTTGAAATGAATTCATCCATCCAGGTTGTTTACCAAAAAACTCCTGTGTTGATAGTTCGAACTGCAAAAGGAATTTTTGCTTATGAAGATTATTGTCCTCATAGAGGATTGGCTTTATCACAAGGAAAAATCATCAATGGTGAAATCAGCTGTAAATACCACGGTTGGACCTTTGACTCTGAATCTGGAAACAATACAAACATTCCTGTAAAACAAGATAAAATCGACTGCCAGCTGAAAAGATTTTTTGTTTATGAAAAATATGATCTTATTTGGTTAAGTAAAAGTAAGGAAGCACTATTACCAGAATTATCAGAACAAAAACCTCAAATCTTTTTACAAGGAAATATTCGTGCTCAACTAGCCAATGTGTTGGAGAATTTTTTGGAAGGAAGTCATACCCATTATGTACACGACGGTTTAATCAGAACAAAAGAGAAAAAAAGAAACCTCATTCAAGCCAAAATAATTAAATCTGAAAACGGCTTTCAGGTATTCTATGAACATGAGCCAGCTAAAGGATTTGTTACAAAAATACTACCTAAAAAATGGCAACAGTTAAAGGCAGTTTCAACTTATATACATCCTGGAATTGCAGTGCTTGAATACTTTAATACTGAAAACAAAGCAGTATCGAGATTTGAGGCCATTGTAAATGAAAACGAAAATGGAGTAGATTATTTTGCAAGGACATTTTTAGATATCTCATGGATCACACCTATGCTGATTCCATTTGCCAAACAGATGTTTAAGAAGATTATCAAACAAGACAAAGACATATTAGAATTACAGGAAACCAATCTTGTTGAATTCCCTGAAAAACGATTTGTTTCTGATGAAACAGACATGGTTGGTAAATACATCTATGCCTTTCAAACAGGCAAAAATGTTGAATTAAAAAGTGAAGTAAATTTTAAGGTACATTGGTAAAATGCAAAAAACAATATTAATAACGGGAGCAGCAGGATTTCTTGGAGGAAGAGCAGCAAAATACTTTGGTAATCATACCGATTTCAAAGTTATTACTACATCAAGAAGAGCACATAAAAAAGAGGAGCTTGAAGCACATTTATGTACATTTATTCAAGGTGATTTAGAAGCCTATTCCTTTTGCGAAAAGCTAACAAATGAGGTAGATATCATTATTCATTGTGCAGCACTTTCATCACCATTTGGATTCTATGAGCATTTCTATGCATCCAATGTTGTTGCTACAGAAAATCTAGTAAAAGCAGGAAAAAAGAATGGTGTGAAACAATTCATTTTCATTTCTACACCTAGTATTTACTTTACCTATAAAGATAGATTTAATATCAAAGAATCGGACCCGCTTCCAGAAAAAATGGTGAACGATTATGCTATTACCAAATTGATGGCGGAGGAATTGGTACTAGAAGCTAATGAGCCTAATTTCAAAACCCTGGCATTGCGTCCAAGAGCCATTATAGGAGCAGAAGATACTGTCATATTTCCACGTATGTTGGAAGCCTACCACCAAGGCAAACTCAAAATAGTTGGTGATGGTAAAAACGTTTGTGATTTCACCTGTGTAAGAAATGTGATCCATGCCATGGAATGTGCCATCAATGCAAGTGATGATGCGTATGGAGAAGCTTATAATATCACAGATGGAAATCCGAGCGAATTGTGGCCAAGTATACAATACACATTAAAAGAATTGGGTTTAACTCCTCCAACCAAAAAAGTTCCTGTTGGAATTGCTTTGTTCGCGGCTGGTATCATTGAATGGATTGCCAAAAACTTACAAGGAGGAAAGGAACCAGCCATGACAAAATACGGTATTGGAATTCTATCTAAAAGCATGACGATGGACATCACCAAAGCAAAAGAATTATTGAAGTATGAACCTATCATGAGTACAAAAGAGGGCATCAAAGAGTTTACAGAATGGCAAAGGAAACAAAAATAAAAATCGAGCTGTTTGCATCTGGATTTTGCGAGGCGCATGAAAAGGTAGTGAATCCTAAAAAAGGATTGAAAAAACTACGCTTTTATGCAGTTTGGGCATTGATTCATGTACCTGATTTGGGCTATATCATGTTTGATACTGGCTATAGCCATCATTTCAAAAATGCAACAAAATTCTTTCCTGAAATCCTGTACAAATTTGCTACTCCTGTTCAGTTACAAGAAGAAGATAAGGCCATTGAAATATTAAGAAAAAAAGGAATTCATCATTCAGAAATCAAATACATCATCATCTCACATTTTCATGCCGATCATATTGCAGGATTAAAAGACTTTCCGCAAGCAAAGTTGATTTGTTCAAAGGATGCATATCATCAAACAAAGCAAGTAAAAGGATTAAATGCAGTAAGTAAAGGTATCATTCACAAACTGATTCCAAATGATATCAAAGATAGAATTGTTTTGATTGAAGACATTTCATCACAAACAACAAATGAATTTGGAATAACTGAATATACTTGGACACAAATCCCAAACTTCAAATTACTGCTCTTACCCGGCCATGCAAAAGGAATGTTAGGCTTTTATGATGAAGACTCCAATTTGCTTTTTGCTACTGATGCGGCATGGGATGAAGATTGTTTTAACAAAGGAATGATGCCTTTACAAGTGGTTAAAATATTCATCGATTCGTGGTCTGATTTAAAAGATACCATGGAAAAATTGAGCAGAATGAAACAGGCGAAACCCGAATTGAAAATTGTTTTTACTCATTGCCCTAAAACCCTTCAATTGATTTCAAATGAAATTTAAGTTGAAAATTATATGGTATTACTTGAAGTTAATTGCTCGAAGGAAATTCCGCTCTGAGGGAAAACTTCATATTTATCAAAATAAACAATTAAAGAAATTTCAGGAAAACGTATTAAGTAAATCCGATTACTATAAAAAATACAATCAACTTGATACAAGCAAATGGTCTGAAATTCCAATCATTTCCAAACCTGAATTTATGTTGAATTTCGATGCCATTAATACTTGTGGAATCAATCTCAATGATGCATTAGAATTAGCCATACAATCAGAGAATACAAGAGATTTTAAAAGTGAAATCAATGGAATAACTGTAGGACTATCAACTGGAACCAGTGGTAAGAGAGGTGTTTTTCTGGTATCTGAAACTGAAAGAGCCAAATGGGTGGCTTTGGTGATGCAAAGAGTGATTCAGGTTAAACTGTTCAAACGACAAAAAGTAGCTTTCTTTTTAAGAGCCAATAGCAATCTGTATTCATCGGTAAATTCTTCCTTGTTTGAATTTAAATACTTCGATATTTTTAAAAACAAGGAGGAACTGTTAAAAGAACTTGAAGTCTTTCAACCAGATATTTTGGCATCGCAACCTTCCTATTTAATAGAAATTGCGAAGGCTAAATACAATCAAACTATAAAGATTAGTCCTACTCAAATTATCTCATTTGCTGAGGTATTAGATGAAGCAGATAAGCAATTCATCAAACAAGTATTTCCAGTTCAATTGAGTGAAGTGTATCAATGCACAGAAGGTTTTCTAGGATGCACTTGCGAACACGGGACTATGCATCTTAATGAGGATTTGGTAATCATTGAAAAAGAATGGATTGATGAAACTAAATTTTATCCCATCATCACAGATTTTTCGAGAGAAAGTCAGCCCATTGTGCGTTACCGTTTAAATGATATTTTGGAGGTAAAAAAAGAAAAATGCACTTGTGGTTCAGCATTCATTCCAATAGAAAAAATCATTGGAAGAGAAGATGATGTGCTGGAACTTTCGGGTATAAAAATCTACCCTGATTTATTATCAAGAAAAATCGCATTAGCCACCGACCGATTTACTCGATATACCATTGTTCAAAAATCGGCCACACATTTAGAAATAGGAATTGAGTGTGAAAGTAAAGATTTCGAAAACGCTTGCGAATCCTTTAAAAACTGCATCTCCACATATTTCACAACATTAGGAATTAGTGGGTTTAAATTAGAATTTAAAAATGAAATTGAACTCATACCTGGAAACAAATTAAGGAAAATTAAAAAACTATCAGATGAAAACTAATATACTAGCTATTGAAAAATACCTGCCAAAACAACGTATTTCATCAGTAGAACTCGATAAACAAGTAAATGGTGTTGAAGGCAGGATTGAAAAAAATACAGGTGTACAATTCCGACACAAAGCATCTCCAGAAGAAACTGTTTCTGAAATGGGCGTTAGGGCACTAAAAAAGGCTATTGAAAAGAGCGGAATTCAAATCAGTGATATCGATTTACTCATTTATTGCGGTGCATCTTATGATTATCCCGTTCCACATACCTCAGCTATTATCAAATCAAAGTTAACCGACGATAAAGTTGAGTTTCATTGTATGGATATCGACAGTACTTGTTTGAGTTTTATGAATGCATTGGATATATCCCAATTATTCATACAAAGCGGCAGGTATAAACGAATTGCATTGGTATGTTCAGAAATCTCTTCAGCTGCTCTGAGTAAAAACGACGAAAAAGTATTCGGATTATTTGGAGATGCTGCTGTAGCACTGATTCTAGAAGCATCGGAATACAAAGGATTTAAACAGACTTATATCTACTTTAAAAATTATACATCTGGAGCCTTGTTTGCGAATGTACCCATTGGCGGTTATGTAAACAGAGGTATTAATTCATTAGCTGATGATGCAGGTTATCATTTTAAAATGAATGGCAAGGGCATGATGAAATTGATTAAATCGAAATTTGACTCATTTATACTTGAAGTGCAAAAGGAATCAAATACAAAACTAAATGAATTTGATGCTATCATAACCCATCAAGCCAGTAAATTTGGTAATGACTTTTTCAAAAATACCTATATGCCCAATTCAGAAAAAGTAGTTGAAACCCTTGCCGATTATGGGAATTGCATTTCTGCTTCTATCCCACTCGGATTGGAAAAACTACTCAATTCAGGATTTGAAACCAATGGAAAAAAGCTACTTATTCTAGGTTCTGGAGCAGGATTGAGTATAGGTGCTCAGGTGTTGGATTTTGGGTGATCATTTACTTGTCTACTCAACTAATTTTTCATTAGCTGTGAAAGCTTCAACTAGAACCTTCTTAACAGCAAAGCGTCGTAAGTCGGGAAAATTATCTGAAAATTCCCAACCATAAGGGTGATCATTGGTTTTAGTAAAAACCCATTGTTTACTCGACTTCAAGAGTTTACCATTTTGAAAATAACACAGTTCAACACATAATGAATGTTTTGCCCTATACATAGGAATTAAGTAGGCAGGACTTAAGTATTCATAATAGCGTAATTCATAATATTCATCAACATAAACTCGATCACCATGCGCATATAATACAAATTGATTGATTAGGTTCACATCAGAATCGCATAGTTCTGTCAAATATTCACGCGTTGTATTCAAAGCAAACTGATGGGTCCAATTACTGCGATTTATTTTTGCTTTATGTAAAGTATCATACCTCATTGCCTGGTATTGAATTGAAATCAAATGGATTTTCTTCCTATTTAACTTAGAATTCCAAGAAGCCTTTTGTGAACTAATTTCATATGGAACCGTACTGGGATGAAAGCCACAAGAATTTAGGACGCATGATAAAAAGGTAAGAACCATTAGCATCAAGAATTGGTAAGACTTTAGTTTATGCATCAAGTTTAATCGAAGGTATATATAGTTGACATCTAATAACATAAGAATGATGAATTTGTTTGAATAAGAATTGACAGATTTTACTTATTGATAGTTAATTTGAATAGAGAGGTGATAGAAGATTCCTAAACAGAAAATTTTTAAATGCATGAATCACTTCGCTATTATTTGAATAAGATTAGTTCTTGATATGGAGCAAAGCAAAGGATTGTTTATTGTTGATTTCATTCATTTACAAACAACAAAACTTAACAGGAATTGACTTAATTAAAATGAGATAATATTTCATTTTATTATTGAATTTCTGTTAAAAAAAAATGGATGAAATCAACACATGTTTGTATTCATAGTAAAGACATGAAACATCACCTCTTTTTATTAATAGTCATGATAGCCTATAATCCATTTTCTAATAAGGCTTATGCCAGAACACAAGACAGCAGCTTTATAAACCAAAACATCATTTATGTTGGTCAGCCCCTAGGATTAGTAGGGAAAATTAGAGTTGCTTATGAAAATAGAATGAGCGAGACTTATGGTATCAGAGTAAATTATAGTTTATTTTATGGATTAAATATGGGTCAACATGCTTATTTAGAAATTCGAAAATACTATAAAAGAAAATACGAGCGATTTAATTATTTTAAAGCAGGACTTGGCCATTCGTTTGAGTCGGTTGGTTCATATGGAATTATAGGAATAGGAACTGGACAAAAAATTCCTTTAGGAAACAAAACGAACTTTTCATTATTCTGCACACAAGGCATAAAGTTCTGTCCGAATATCATTGGAAAACATGATACACAAACTGGAGGGTTTGGAGGCTTATTTTACTTTTCTGGGCCAGGTGCATTTTTTGATATAACATTCAATTTGGCCTATACATTTTAATTGAGGAATGATATGCAAGAATATTTCATTTCAAAATAACATGCTATTGATCATTGAAATATTCAAGCGCTAACAATTCCTTGTTCTTTAGCTTTTTGGAGCTGCTGAAAATCGATACTATTTTGGTGGCACCTATCTTCCGCCCAGTCGGGAATAGCAATCGGGGTTTGCTCTAACAACTTTATGTATTTTGTAAAACAAAAAACCCTTCGGAACTAATATTCTGAATGGTTTTAAGAGTTTTCTATTTAACGAGAATAAAATTTCTACAGAAAAACCAATTCGCTTATTTTTAATAATATGAAATTGACAAGAATGAGAATAATAAAATCAATTCATTCCAATTATAAAATTTCTTTTTAAAGACAAATTATAACAACCACAATGAAAGAACTAATTAGATACTCTGAAAACAAAGCGTCTTCGTTAATGGAGGTTTTAAAGAGTCTTTCCTATGTTAATGCCACGGTAATCACAAATGAAAAGGCATTACTATTAACAGAAATAAAAGATGCAGTAGAAGAAATGAAATTAATTAGGTCTAGGAAAAAGAAAGCAAGAAATGCAGAAGACTTTTAAAAACCTTATGACTTAAACATCCAACTTATTAAAGTTATTATAGTGTTTGTTTAGATTCCTTTCAATAATAAACCAAAACCGTCCCCCATTCCGACCCCCGAAATAAAAAAACCCTCGCAAACGTAGTGTTTACAAGGGTTTAATGTGGTGTGGGAGGGAATCGAACCCCCGACACAAAGATTTTCAGTCTTTTGCTCTACCGACTGAGCTACCGCACCATCTTTTCCCATAAGGGAATGCGAAGGTAAGCTTTTAAATATTATTTGCAAATTTTTTTATCTATTTGCTCAGGTTCAGCACAATTTGTTATTTTGTTTGTTAAGTTTCAACTATGCTGCAACAAATACTATTCCTTTTAGTAAGCGGGGTTTCCGTTTTTTTCTTTGCCAAAAATCTGGGCAAAATCCGTCGTAATATCTTGTTAGGCAAAGATATAGACAGAAGTGACAATCCTTCTGAACGCTTAAAAACCATGCTGAAAGTGGCTTTTGGTCAGACCAAAATGACCGTTCGTCCTGTGCCAGCTTTCTTTCATTTTATCATTTATATTGGTTTTATTTTAATCAATATTGAGGTTTTAGAAATTTTAGTTGATGGAATTTTTGGCACTCACAGAGCTTTTTCTTTCCTCGGTTCGGTCTATAATTTAGCAATTGGCTTCTTCGAAATACTTGCTTTTGGCGTTTTTGTAGCTTGTATCGTTTTCTTAAGTCGCCGTTTTATTGTAAAAATCAAACGTTTTTCGGGTGTTGAAATGAAAGGATTTCCAACACGTGATGCTGCCACGATTTTAGTTGTGGAGATAGTTTTAATGGGTGCTTTATTAAAAATGAATGCCTGTGATCAAATTCTTCAAATGCGCGGTGCCGAACATTTTGTGAATGCAGGCTCCTTCCCTATTTCTCAGTTTTTGGTTCCTTTCTTTCAATCATGGAGCACCGATTCATTAATCATCATGGAAAGAATTTTCTGGTGGTTTCATATCCTTGGCATTTTTGCTTTTATGAATTACTTGCCTTTTAGTAAACATTTCCACGTGATTCTTGCTTTCCCAAATACGTATTATTCAAACCTAAAAGCGAAAGGTGAACTCAATAATATGGCTTCTGTTACACAAGAAGTGAAATTGATGTTAGACCCATCTGCACAAGTTCCTGAAGGATACGAGCCTCCAACAAGTTTTGGAGTAAAAGATGTGCAGGACCTTACCTGGAAAAACTTAATGGATGCCTACAGCTGCACCGAATGTGGAAGATGCACCAGTTCTTGTCCGCAGAACCAAACAGGCAAATTACTTTCTCCAAGAAAAATCATGATGGATACCCGCGATCGCTTAGAGGAAGTAGGTAAAAACATAGATAAAAACGGAAGTTTTGTTGATGATGGTAAAAACCTTCATACACTCATCAGCGAGGAAGAATTATGGGCTTGTAATACTTGTAATGCTTGTGTAGAAGCTTGTCCGGTAAACATCAACCCAATGGAGATCATTGTGGAAATGAGAAGATTCAAAGTGATGGAACAATCTTCTGCTCCGGCTTCATTAAATAGCATGTTCAACAACCTAGAAAACAACCAAGCGCCTTGGCAATTTAGTCCTATGGACAGAGCCAATTGGACTCAGGAAGTTTAAAATCTGTTGCAGAATTCCTGCAACATGGGCACTTGTTGCATATTTCCTGCAACATCAGATGTTGTAGATTTAAATAAACAAAATGATAAAATTAAAAAGCATTTCAGTTATTGTATTTATTGCGATTAGCATGCAACTTAGTTCTTGCTGCATGGGTGTTAAATGCGATTGTTTAGATGACATGGATGCTTCGATTGGACTGACATTTAACATGGATTCAAGCAGTGTTGAAGGATTTAAAAGAAGTGAAATTGAAAATGCCCTTTTTATCAAATACAATCAATCTGGTGTGGCTATTGATACAAGCAGCTTAGGTAATTATAGCGGTTATTATGAGTACTATTTTAACATCAACAATTACACAGCTGCACAAGTAAAAACATACCAAGATACTTGCACATATAGAGTAATTAATGAGACAGGAAATGTTGATTTACTCATTAGTGATATTGCAATAAAAGGTGATTTTGCAGGCGGATGTTGCGATTGTTACCACAATGAAAATATCAGCTTTAAGGTAAACGGAGTAACGCAATATTTTGAAGGTAAAAACAGGTCGGGTGCCACTTATGCCATCAACAAAAAATAAAAAGATTTTTATAAAATATATTTGAAATTAATTTACTAAACAGATTCCAATAAAATGAGTGAATTTAAAGTAAGAACATTAGCCGAATTGGCTGCCAATGGCGAAACTGCCGAGATTTTATTCTGGGTAGGTTGTGCCGGAAGTTTTGATGAAAGAGCACAAAAAATCACCAAAGCAGTGGCCAAAATATTACATCATGCAGGTTTAAAATTTGCCATTTTAGGAACTGAAGAAGCCTGCACTGGTGATCCAGCAAAAAGAGCAGGAAATGAATTTCTTTTCCAAATGATGGCTATGCAAAACATCACCACCATGAATGCTTATGAGGTGAAGAAAATTGTAACTGCTTGTCCGCATTGCTTCAATACATTAAAAAACGAATACCCTGCTTTAGGGGGAAATTACGAAGTAGTTCATCATACCTCACTCATCAACGAATTACTAGAAGCTGGAAAAATCAGTATTCAAGGTGGTGCTTTCAAAGGACAAAAAATTACTTATCACGATAGCTGTTATTTAGGAAGAGCAAATGGTGTGTATGAAGCTCCTCGCGAGGTGATACAAAAATTAGATGCTGCTTTGGTTGAAATGAAACGCAGCAAAGCCAATGGTTTATGTTGCGGAGCAGGTGGTGCACAAATGTTCAAAGAAGCTGAAAATGGTAACAAGGAAGTGAATCTTGAAAGAGCTGATGACATGCTTGAAACCCAGGCAGGAGTAGTTGCGGCAGCTTGTCCGTTTTGCATGACTATGTTACGTGATGGAATCAAACACCATAACAAAGAACAAGAGGTTCAAGTATTAGATGTGGCTGAGTTGGTTTCTAAAGCCATGGATTTATAATTCATGAAAAATTGGATATTGATTTTAGTTTGTTTGTGCCTGTTGGGAAACCTACAGGCCCAAATCAACAATGATGTTTTATCAGATAAAATTGAAATCCATAAAAATGATTCAGGCAAATTTTCTTTCCTATTAAAAACCAATACCTATTTCAGAAATACAGAATACTTTAATGAAATAGAAT
>JBMLPO010000420.1:0-6765 GCA_049242065.1 Bacteroidia bacterium | reverse complement strand
TTTTTTTAGAGCAGTATTAAAAAATTAAATTTCCCCCGGTTTATGTTAGTTACTTTTGTAATTAAAAAAATTTAACTGAATTAAAAGCAAACGACCAGATTTTATTTAGGTATTCAGATGAAAACGGAAATATAAATGATTCTACAAATCCGAATGGATCATTAGAGAACATTGCTGGTATTTGTAATAAAAATAGGAATGTATTTGGAATGATGCCACATCCAGAAAGAGCTATAGATGCTGAATTATATAATACAGACGGCAGAGGAATTTTTGAAAGCTTATTGAAATTGAGTTTGGTATAAACAGAACAATGAGATAAAAAAAGCGACTGTTTCTTAGTAGAAGCAGTCGCTTTTTTACTTTATTAATTTGTACCTTCGATAGATGAAGAAAATAGGTTATGTCATAGGTATTGAATGGATACTTTGTACCTTACTTCTGCTTGCTGCTTATATCAATGCAATTGCTGGTTATGGATTGGCTCTGAGTTGCGATTCTGCCAATTACTTATCTGTGGCTGAAAATTTATCGAACGGAAATGGATTCATACAATTCGATTATTTTCAGTTCCTCAATGCAGCCCCCCTTTATCCTCTCCTATTATTACCTGCCTATATTATTGGAATCAAACCCATTTTGTATGCTGCTATTCTAAACGGAATTTTTCTGTTGGGAGCCTGCACCACGGCAGTGATGTTGTTCCAAAGATTCTCAAAACCTATCTGGTTTCCACTTGGTATACCTTCTTTGTTCTTTCCATTTTGGGTATTCACAAACAATGCGGTTTCCTTGCTTTCAGAAATGTGTTTTATCTTTATCCTATTATTGTTTATTCTCCATTTCTATGATGCTTTACAGGATAAAGAAACACTCCATAAATCAGCCATTCTTTTAGCCCTTCTTTTACTAACTCGTTTTGCAGGATTCCTCTTCGTCCCTCCTATTCTATTTTTACTATACAAAGACCCTCAACATTCAATTAAAAAGAAAATTGAATTCTTGTTGATTGCATTTGTACCCATTGGTATCTGGATGCTCAGGAACTTTTTTATTTCAGGAAATTCATTTGGAGAGCATCATTTACTCGAGAAATTTCACTTGTTAGCCATTACCCAAAACATAAATGAATTGGTTAAAATTGGTTTGAATGCACCAATAAAAATGATCATAGGAATACTGGCAGTGATTGCTTGGATGATTGCTGCTTATGAGATTTTTAGAAAACAAGTACAAACAGAAATAATCCATTTTTTGCAGGTACTTTTTTTCTTAATCAGCAGTTATATCTTATTACTGTTTTTTCAAAAAAATCTACCTCTTACTCAATTACCAAGATTCTTGAGCATTGTTTGGTTACCCATGACAATTTTCTGGTTATTACTTTTCCAAGTTTGGTTATTAGAACATGTTTACCAAAAATGGCTTTTAAGATTCACCAGTATTTTTATACTCGCTTTAGGCCTTCTCCAACTAGGAGGTATTATTGGTAAATCACTTATTTTTCACTCGAAGGGAACAGGTGTTTATTCTAGTCAGAAGTGGGAAAAAATTCAACTCGCAGATTTAAATTTATTTCTTTCTTCCCAACAGAAAATCATATCCAATCACCCCGACTTTATTTGGTTAAAAACCGGCTTTAAATGTGAACATGCTCAATTTGTAAATGAGTCGGAACAAAAATTCAATGAAAGAGCTGGCAATGCAAAATACATTGTATGGCTAAATGAAACAGACCGCAGCAGCATCCTTGAGCCTATTCAATCATATGCATCTAGAATTAAATCGGTAGTTCATGAAAACAATGAATATGTGATTTTTGAGCTGAAGCCAACAAAATAAGCCACAAAAGCATATTGGTGTATTTCAATCTTTTGGTTTAATTTGAATATGCGCAATATTTACCTTTTCTTATTTTTAGTCTTAGCAAAGCTTAGTCTTGCTCAAACAACATTCCCGCAAAATGGCCCTGCCGACGAAAGACCAAGCGCTTTTGTAATTAGTCATGCTACAATCTGGTTAGACGCTGATAACAAATTAGAAGATGCGAGCATGCTTGTTGAAAATGGCATCATTAAAGCTGTTGGAAAAAACTTACTTATTCCTAAAAACTATAAAGAAATCAATGCAAAAGGTAAGGTAATATATCCCGCCTTCATCGATTTGTATTCTTCCTATGGAATAAAATGGGAACCCAAAAAAGAGCATGCTAGAGGACAACAATTCAACTCAAATAAACCTGGTGCTTATAACTGGAATGAGGCCATCAGGGCTGAACTCAATGCTGTAGATTATTTTATGCCTGACGATAAATCAGCAAAAAATTATAAAACAGCTGGTTTTGGAATTAGCTTAAGCGCAGTGCAAGATGGCATATGTAGAGGCAGTGCAGCTTTGGTTTCTACAGGAAATGGCTCAGCACAGGAAATGATTATCAAAACAAAATCGGCTCAATCTTGGAGTTTTAATAAAGGAAGCTCTAGTCAAGATTACCCGGGTTCTATGATGGGTTGTATTGCATTAATCAGACAGAGCTTTTTAGATGTGATGTGGTATACTAAACAAAAAAAGGAAGTTGATTTAAGCATGGAGGCGTTCAGCAAGAATTTTAGTTTACCATTGGTATTTGAAGCTGAAAATAAACTTGCCGTATTAAGAGCTGCTAAAATTGCAAAAGAATTCAATCAATCCAATTGGATCATAAAAGGTGCTGGCGATGAATACCAAAGAATGAATGAAATTAAGGCCACGGGAAGACCACTCATTATTCCTGTTAATTTCCCAAAACCCTATGATGTGGAAGATCCATTTGATGCGGAGATGGTGAGCTTAGGCGATTTAAAACATTGGGAATTGGCTCCAGCTAATTTGTATTTTCTCCAAAAAGAAGGCATTACATTTTGCATCACCATGAAGGGTTGTGAAAATGCAAATGAGTTTCTTAAAAACTTGAGGAAAGCCATACAATATGGTTTGAAACCAAATGAAGCTTTAAGGGCCTTAACACAAACTCCAGCTCGACTAATTGGAGCTTCCAACGAATGTGGTAAAATTGCTGCAGGAATGCCTGCCCATTTCAGCATAGCAGACAAAGACCTGTTTACCGATGAGGGAAGAATTGAAGAAATTTGGAGCTTTGGAAAACAAGAAGTCATCTTCAAAAACAAAGAAAAAGACATCAAAGGAACCTGGAAAATTTCTGGTGATTCATACTATACCCAGTTAAACATACTTGACAACAAAGGAAAACAAGAATGGAAAATTATTGGAAAAGATAGTACCAAATGTGATGCAGATTTTTCATTAGATATGTATAATTTAAGTTGGAAAACCACAGCTAAAAAAGACTCCTTTACTCGAGCAAAAATATTCTTTACAGATAATAAGCAAACCACTATTGGAAATGGTTATATATTCTATGCAGATGGTTCTCAAAGTGCCATTACATTAAGCAGAATTCAATCACAAATTAGCAAAGAAGAAAAAGACAGTATCATCAAACCAACAATCGCTGAGGTCATTTATCCTTTTACTGATTATGGTAGCAATCGAATTGCTAATGAGGAGGAAGTAATTTTTAAAAATGCTAAAGTTTGGACCAATGAAAAAGAAGGCATTTTAAATGAAGCAGATGTTTGGATAAAAGCAGGTAAAATTGTTGCTGTTGGAAAAAATCTCAGCTCGCCAACTGCAAAAACAATTGATGCAAAAGGCAAACATTTAACCAATGGGATTATTGATGAACACTCACACCTTGCTATCTATAGAGGAGTGAATGAATGTACCCAAGCCATTACAGCAGAAGTTAGAATAGGAGATGTTTTAAATTCAGAAGATTTAAACATCTACAGACAATTAGCAGGTGGTGTTATTGGGGTTCAACTTTTACATGGAAGCTGCAATCCAGTTGGTGGCCAAAGCGCCCTTATAAAATTAAGATGGGGTAAATCACCTGAAGAATTAAAAATTGCTGGTGCTGATGGTTTCATCAAATTTGCTTTGGGTGAAAATGTAAAACAAAGCAATTGGGGAAGTGCTGGAAGTCGTTACCCACAAACGAGAATGGGTGTTGAACAAGTTTATGTTGATGCATTTACAAGAGCAAGAGAATACGAAAAGAAAATGAAACAAAATCCACTTCTCAGCAGAAAAGACTTAGAACTGGAGGCATTACTAGAAATACTAAACAAGAAAAGATTTATCAGTTGCCATAGTTATGTGCAAAGTGAAATCAATATGTTGATGCATGTAGCAGATAGTTTTGGCTTTAAGGTGAATACCTTTACTCATATTTTGGAAGGCTACAAAGTAGCAGACAAAATGAAATCGCATGGCGTAAGTGCAAGTACATTTGCCGATTGGTGGGCATACAAATATGAAGTAGTTGAAGCAATTCCATACAATGGTGCTATACTTCACAACATGGGCATTACTACAGCTATTAACAGTGACGATGCAGAGATGGGAAGAAGATTGAATCAGGAAGCTGCTAAAATGATAAAATATGGTAAGTTAAGTGAAGAAGATGCTTGGAAAATGGTCACATTAAATCCTGCCAAAATGTTACATCTCGATAAATTCACGGGTTCTATAAAAGCTGGTAAAGATGCTGATTTGGTTCTTTGGAATGACAATCCTCTGAGTATTTATGCCAAACCAGAAATGACTTTTGTTGATGGTATTTGCTACTTCTCTATAGAAAAAGACAAAGAACTTAGAGCCTATATTAAAAAGGAAAGAAACAGAATCATTCAATTGATGGTACAAGCCAAAAACAAAGGCGAAAAAGCCGTTGCTCATGTAAGTGAACAGGATGAAGTTTACCATTGCGAAGATTACTAAAACTTGAAAAGCAGGTTCACATATATTTTATTCCTTTTGATTTTTTGGTCTGATGTTCATCTACAGGCACAAGATTTTACGCCCTTTAATGAAGCACCAAAATCTGAACTTATTTTAAGAAATGAGCTTAACTTAACTACAGACAGCGCAGGTAATCCTTATTATGAGGAGGTTGTAAATGTGCGAGTTTATGATACAGAAGATCGTTTGTTAAGATTAGTGTTTTTCATGAATGCTTCATTAGATCATTGGCTCATTTGTGAATGGAATTATAAAGGAAATTGCTACAGTCAATTAGTCGAAACTAGTGAGTTAGGAGAATTAAAAAATTTAGAGAAAATAAAAACCATAAATGGCTTGAATTATCTGCTAAAATCTAAGCAACTAAAAAGCGAAGAATTTATCTTGTGTCATCACTTGCAAATAGACTCAACACATGCTGTTTTCGCCCCTATGCGTTTTAACTCAATCAGAGAGGATGATTTTATTCGTATACCCAAATTGAAAGGTTCAGAAAACAATTTTATTGCTATTACGACGAGCGGAATTTCTTTTGCTGAGAATATATCAAATAACAAAAATATATCCATTCTAAGATCAGGAAAATTAGTGTTTGATACGATCGAAAAAAGAATGGTCATAGACGAAATCAATGAAGAATTAAATCCACCTATCGAAAAACAAATACCTGATACTTTATTCAGACATGTGGGAATGATTGGAAAAGAAAAAATCAAAACATATATCCTACAATATATTGACATGAATGGTGATGAGGGTAATGCTCAATTATGTGATCTATTCAAAGTAATATACCTCTTCAGAGAACAAAAATTCGAATCAGAATTATATACGCTAACAAATCCAGAGACAGAAGAAAAATTCGATTTCAGTCAATTCCTACCACAACATATCAGCTTGAGTAATGGAGTAATTCTCCTTAAAACCCAAAATCTGTATAATGCTTTTAGAAGTGGCATGTGTGGAGCTTGTGACTTCTGGGATTTTAGTATACATGAGGTAAATAAAAAATCATCACAATTAGTATTCAATGCAGCCATCAATTTAGGATTGCAAAGCAATTCTTATGAGATTTATAAAAATGGAAAAGTCATTCAATCATCACATTTTAGAATGCGTGATGATGATGCAGAAATGAATATCAATGATGTGGTTTGGATAAAGAATAAAACCTGGAAAATCAGACTACACAAAGGAGAAGAAACAAAAGTAGTATACCTGAATATACATCCAATTAACGGAGTTACTGGTATAGCTAATGTCAATCCATCAACAAAGAAAAAAACAAAACGAGTATGAAATATATCAAATCAATTTTAGTTGGAATCTTAACTACATGTTTAGCCATCAATGTGCTGGCACAGGAAATTCCAATTGTTATTAGTGGAGGAACAATTCATTTAGGTAATGGAAAACTTATTCAAAACGGAACCATTGTATTAAACCGAGGTAAAGTAATGGAAGTGGGTGATGCACCTGTTAGCTTCATCAAAAATGCAAAAACAATTGATGCAACAGGCAAGCATATTTATCCTGGAATCATTGCTTTAAACAATATCATGGGCTTGAATGAAATTGATGCGGTAAGAGCAACTAGAGATTTTAATGAAACTGGTGATATGAATCCGAATGTACGCGCTTTAATTGCTTACAATACTGATTCAAAAATATTACCTACTGCAACTTTTAACGGAATTTTATTTACCCAATGTGTACCTCAAGGTGGCAATATTAGTGGTACTAGCAGTTTGGTTTATACCAAAGCATGGAATTGGGAAGATGCAGCAGTAAAAGCAGATGATGGCGTTCATTTAAATTATCCAGATTTAAGAGTTGCAAGACGTGCGGAAGACAAAGAAAATCAGCAAAAAGAATTAGACAATATCCGTCACTTTTTTGAAG
>JBMLPO010000419.1:7220-20120 GCA_049242065.1 Bacteroidia bacterium | reverse complement strand
ACGAACTGAGCAAAGAAGCATACAGTCAAGACACAGTAGTGAGCCTTTTAAAGGAACTACGCGAGTATTTCAAAAGCAATTTAAACGAACCAGGATTGGTTAGAATGATTCGTTTAGCTTATGAAGAAATCGAAAACAATGGAGATTATACTTTCTTATTTCTAGAAGAAGAAGATGGTAAAGCAAATCTAGAATACCTTGTTGATTTATTGGGCGACCATAACAACAAATACAACCGTGAAGAGTTGAGAGAAATCAGAGACTTAATGGAAGGTATTGAAAGAACAGAAGAAGACGAAGAATAATAAACAAAAGCCCGAAAGGGCTTTTTCTTTTAATTAAATCAGATGAAAAAAATTGGAATTATTATGGGGTCTGATAGCGACCTTGAGGTAATGAAAGATGCAGCAAAAGTGCTAGATGATTTTGCAATAGATTATGAAATTACGGTTGTTTCAGCTCACCGAACTCCAGAACGTATGTACGAATATGCCAAAACAGCCAAAGAGAGAGGTTTAAAAGTAATTATTGCTGGTGCTGGTGGTGCAGCCCATCTTCCGGGAATGGTGGCTGCAATTACTACGCTTCCTGTTATTGGTGTTCCCGTTCAGTTAAAAACTTTGTCAGGACTTGATTCCTTACTTTCAATTGTTCAGATGCCAGGCGGTGTTCCTGTTGCTACAGTAGCCATCAATAATGCAAAAAATGCAGGGCTATTGGCGGCACAGATTCTTGGAATTGAAAACAATGAAATCGCTCAAAAACTTCAAGATTACAAAGATAAAATGAAGACTGAGGTAGAAGAAAAAGCGGCTAAAGTGGAAAAAGGAAGAAGCACAATTGGCTTTAGAAATCAATAGCTTGTTTTAATCATTTGCTAATTCGGAAAAATGTCCCTAATTCGTAATCTTAAATCATTTGCCATTGAATAGTTTTTGGGACCTTTTTAAGCCAGAAGAATTAATCAGATATGGTGGAAAATTCTTATTACTTTCCATTGTGTTTTTGGAGAATGGCGTATTCTTTGGATTCTTCCTTCCAGGAGACTCACTCCTATTTACCGCTGGCTTGTTGTGTTATCTTGGTGTGCTCGACATGGAACTCATGCCACTTATCTTTTGGATTGCTGGCGCAGCAATTGGTGGTTATTACGCAGGATATTACTTTGGACTTAAAACCGGTGAAGCTTTATACAAAAAACCAGATACACTTTTCTTTAAGAAAAAATATATTACCACTGCTGAAGATTTTTATCAAAAATATGGCGGCTTAGCATTGGTGATGGGAAGATTCCTGCCTATCGTTAGAACCTTTGCTCCCATTCTTGCAGGGGTTGTTAAAGTTAAACCTTGGGTATTCCTTGGTTATAACATCTTAGGTGCCATTCTTTGGCCTTGTGTGATTGTTACAGCTGGTTATTATGTGGGAAAGATATTTCCTAATGCATTGGATTATCTCGATTTCATAGTGATTGGATTTATTCTTGTTACTTCTCTGCCTATTTATAATAATTGGCGAAAAGACAGAAAGAAAAAACAAGAAGAAAACTCCAGTTATTTATAAAAAGAAAGCCGATTCAAAATTGAATCGGCTTTCTTTTTATAGATTAAGCTCTATGATAAATTACCTGTTTTACGTGCATAAATATTGTACTCATCAATGCTACCATATTCAAACTTACAAATGGTATTTAACTTTTGAGTAATCTCTCCTTCTCCCGATAATTTCTCTTCTATTATCAATACCACATGTTCGCATGATTCTAGAAATTTCCTAGCTCCTTCTAACATTTCAACTTCCATTCCTTCCACATCAATTTTTATTAAAATTCGCTCATCCTTCTTAAAACCAAAGCCCTGGTAAACTTCATCCAATGAATTAATTTCAAATTTCTGAGTAGTAGAACTCTCTTCATTTACTCTTTTACTAGCTCCAGGATTGATTTCATTGATGCTAAAAAATTCGATGGAATGTTTACTTCCTAAACCATAGTTGTATGCTTTTACATTCGATCTCAAACCATTGATTTCAATATTTCTATCAATCATTTCAAAGCTCCCTTTTACAGGTTCAAATGCCAAACATCTTTTTCCTTTTGCTCCTAACCAAATGCAATACTCTCCCAAACAAGCCCCAATATCCATAAATACATTAAAGTTCTCCTTTTCAATAAATCTTTTGATACCAATTTCATAGGCATAATTGATGTATTGAAAATCTAAGGTATGTGGTCTTGTATCGAATTTACCCATAGAGGTTCTTACCAAGCCACCTTTGGTATATGACTTTCTGGTAAACATGTAAACAAATGCTTGAATTAAGGAACTAAACTCTCCAAATTTTAAATACTCAAAAAGGTAGAGTGTATAAACCTCAATCCTGTTTAATAAGCGACTCATAGTGAAATATATTTGAGCAATAATATTAATTCTTTTGATTCTAATTCCTTCAAGTTATGAAATATTGATTCAAAGCGACTTAATTTGTAGACATGGCCGAAAATGGTAAATTATATTTGGTTCCTACTCCCATTGGAAACCTTGAGGATATCACCCTAAGAGCCCTTAGAATATTAAAGGATGTTGATTATATATTAGCAGAAGATACTCGTCAGACTCTTAAACTATTGAGCCATTTTGGTATCAGTAAAACGCTTCACTCTTACCATTCTCACAATGAACACAAGGTTTTACAGCAAGTAATCAACGATTTAAAACAAGGTAAAAACATTGCTCAGGTTAGCGATGCGGGTACACCTGGTATTAGCGACCCCGGATTTTTATTGGCCAGAGCTTGCATGGAAAACCAACTGCCATTAGAATGCCTTCCTGGCGCTACCGCTTTTGTTCCTGCTCTCGTAAAAAGTGGTTTACCCTGCGATGAATTTACTTATATTGGATTTCTTCCCGAAAAAAAAGGTAGACAAACTGCTTTAAAAAAATTGGCTGATGAAGAAAGAACAACAGTCCTTTATGAAAGTCCTCACCGTTTACTAAAAGCACTACAACAATTTGTTGAATACCTAGGTGCAGATAGGCCAATATCAGTTAGCAGAGAGCTTACCAAGATGTTTGAAGAAACAGTAAATGGTACAGCAGCAGAGGTCCTAACTTATTTTGAAACACATACTATTAAAGGAGAATTTGTCATTGTTATCGGCGGTAAAAAATAATCACCTGAGGTATTTGCTTCTCAGCTTAATGGGTGCCATTTTATTAATTGCATCTTGGCAACCTTTTGCTTTGTTTCCCCTAGCATTTATTGCATTCATTCCCTTGTTTGAATTAGAGAAACAAATCAGATTGCAACAAGTCAATTCCAAATTATTCTTGTTTTTATATGCTTGGTTTGCTTTAATTATTTGGAATGCAGGTACTGTTTGGTGGATTTGGAATGCCAGTGAAGGGGGTGCTATTGCGGCCTTTTTCATCAATAGTGCTCCACTTCTGTTACCTTTTATGTTGATGCATTCCATTAGCAGAAAAACAGGTAAATCTGAATATGCTGTCTTTATTGGTTCTTGGATTTGTATGGAATTGATGCAGTTTCATTGGGACCTTGCATTCCCGTGGCTCATTCTTGGGAATGTATTTGCTGTTTTTCCTCATGCAGTTCAATGGTATGAATACACCGGTGTTTTAGGTGGTAGTCTTTGGATTCTATTGACCAATAAAAAACTCCATGATTGGCTCCTGAATAAAAACAGAATGGAACCCATTGTCCTAAGAAAGAAGCTGTTTAATTTGATTTTTGTCTATCTCTTTTTGCCAAGCCTACTCTCTTACTTCGTATTACAAGGCCATAGAGAAACCAAACAAAGTAAACTCTCTGGTATGGCTTCTATAGTTGTTGTTCAACCCAATATAGATCCATACAAAGACAAGTTCAGTGGAATGAGTCCTACAGAACAATTAGAAAAAATGATCTACCTCGCCGAAAAGAAAATAACAGCCAAAACACAGTTTGTTATCTTTCCAGAAACAGCTTTACAAGGTGGATTAAATGAAGGTGATTTAGAAAATGATTACCTCATTAAAGCTTGTCGTGAATTTTTAAAAAGACATCCTGGAATTTCATTACTTACTGGTGCTGATTCCTATCAAACATTCCCAAAAGAAAGTAATAAGCTTCCTATTACTGCAAGGTTTCTAGAAAAATATAATTTGTATCTTGATGCTTATAACACGGCTTTGCTCATTCCTTCCAATGATACAATTCAGGTTTATCATAAAAACAAAATGGTACCAGGTGTGGAGAAGATGCCATACCCTCAAATTTTCGGTTTCCTCGAAAAAATTGCCATCGATTTGGGCGGTACCAGTGGTAGTTTAGGTTCTGATGGTGAGAGCAAAGTTTTTAAAACAAATCTGAAAGTAGACCTCGCTCCTGTTATTTGTTATGAATCGGTATTCCCCGACTTCTGTACCACCTATATCAATAAGGGCACTGATGTTATTTGTATCATCACCAATGATGGTTGGTGGGGCAATACTCCAGGTTATGCGCAGCACTTCAGTTATGCTAGACTACGAGCCATTGAAAATAGAAGACCCATCGCAAGAAGTGCGAATACTGGTATCAGCGGATTTATAGATGAAGAAGGGAATATCCTTCAAAGTTCATCTTGGTGGCAAGAAGATGCTTTGTCGCAAGAACTACTCTTGTATGCAAGAGAAACTGTTTACGTGCAATACAGCCATCTAATAAACATTTTTATTGTATTCTATTTCATCAATATCATTGTTCAAGTATATCGAACAAGAAAAATGAAAGCATTTCAATTCTAATTCAATCGCTCTCTTCTTGCTATTACAATTGGCTTCTGCGCAATTTTATACTCACCACTTGTATTATAATATTCTTGTCGTACCAAATAGATTCCTTCTGGTGGTATAATTCCCTGTTCATTCGTTCCATCCCAAATAAGAATGCCAGCATAACCTACTCTTAAAGAGAGTGCCAGCTGTTTAATTTTATTCCCTCTTTCATCCAAAATAAAAATAGTCATGCTATTATCATTGCTTTCAAATTCATAATTAATTTGAAGATAATCTTGAAATCCATCAGCATCGGGTGATAGTACCTCTTGATTTAAACTCAATGTTTCTTTGAGTACCTGTTCTTTGATGCTCATACAATTCTTTCTTCCTGGTGATGTAAAATCACAAAATGCAGCACCAGAAGTCCAATTATTAGCTATACCTATCTCCTCACTTAAACGCTCTAAACTTACTCCTTCTTCATCTACAATGGATGCAAAATGTAGCTCAGGATTGACATGTAAACTTTCCAATATTTGACCTTGTTGACCCAATAAATTCAAGTAAATTCCTTCATCTGGCATTGCAGGTATTTTGGTAATTAACTGCTTACTTTCTTCTAGGCTAGGATAAAATTTGCACTGATCTTCAGCACTCAATACGAGATAAGAATGTGGTGCCATCAAGTATCCATTTTCGAATATGGGTAATAACTCCTTATCATTTGTTCCTACCTCATTGGCACTTGCTAAAAAATAATTTTTCAAGTCAATGAAGTTTTCACTTCTATTATACAACTCAATAAAATCATATGCATTGGGTTTGGGATTAAATAAAACTTCGTTCAATATCAAAGCCAAGCTATCGTAAACAGGGAGACTAAACTCAATCAAAGTATCTTTCATTTCATGATGAACACAATCTCTTAAGCCAGAAATTGGAAGCTGATAATTTGTAGAAAACACCAAATCTGAATCTGTTCGATATGCCAATACTTGTCGATTCCCGTGATAGAAAAATCTGTTCTTATCCCAAACAGAACTTGTTAAACCACCAAGAGACAACGAATCGATTCCTTCTGAAAAATAAAAATGTAATTCATGCTGGGAGGGTGCATACATTCTTACCAATCGTGGTGGTACTCTATCAGGATTTTCATTTTTAACTGTATTGATTAAACCTGCGCTATGTTTGTACTTCGTCCCTAAACAAGCCTTCCAATTATCCATTTCGGCGCAGGGATTCTGGTTATCTATCATTTCAATCGACCAAGATTTTTGTTGCTTCTTGAATTCGTCATGGTAGCCATCTTCATTATAATACATCTCATGAATTCTGTAACCATTTTCATCAAACAAAAACAAACTATCACTTAGGTATAGTGTTGGAAAATTAGGAATGATGAGTTCGTTTACAAAATCATCATGATGTGTTTTGGTTAGCACTACAAAAGAATCTGGATACAAAGAATAAGCTGGTAGTTTAAATTGAACTGAACCCCTTCTCAATGTCATATTTTTTAACTGAACCAAATGCTCACTTCTGTTAAACAATTCAATAAATTCATTTTCTTCATCTGTATCAAATAGTATTTCAGTGATGAGCACTTCATTTGCAGCAACAGGCTGAACCTGCATATAAAAAACATGATTAGTTTGAATCTGAGTATTGCCTGAACAATCCTTAAATTCACTTAAACAAAACATCCTATTTTCTTTTTCTAACATAGGATTCCATTCAAACAAAAAACTATCTAGGCTTGATGAAAACCAAGTACATTTAGCGAGCAAAGAATCGGACCCAAATTTGTACTTCAATTTCCCCAAATCACATGCTTCATTCCATATCAATAATATTTGGGTATGGCTGATTAATACAGAGCGGATCAATTCAGGAGCCGTTTTATCGTAAGCCTCACTCCACAACTCGCATTGAGCTCCCGGACTTCCTCCTACTAATTCAGTTGAAAGAGACCAGGCAGCTTTTCCCTTGCACAATTGATTTGGATATATGCAGGACAATGATTGACCTCCATCTGAAAAAGATAAACTCTGTAGCCAGTTCTGGTCATAGCTAATCTGATCAATCAAATCACCATTCAATGCTATGAGTCGAAGATTGTCTCCACTGTTGTTTAAAGAGGGAAAATTGAGGAGGCCATATCTATTCCAACTTTGAAATAAATCAATATCATTGTTTGAACAGAACAAAATAAAATCATTGGGATTGATGAGTATATCAGGCAATAGTGCTGTGCTACTGCCATCTGTAATTTTAAATCCATTTAAATAAATTGGAAACTCAGAACGGTTATATAATTCAATGTATTCAGCATTGGGCAAACCTTTTGATGGTTCAGGATCAAACATCACTTCTGAAAATATGAGTTCTTGTTTTTTAATTTCATGAAACCAACAATACAATAGGGTATCTAAGATGGTATTCGCGCTCATGTCTCTTAACCCCTTCATCTGAATTTGAAAAATAGAATCTTCTATTTCTTCATTTAAATGAATCAAAATGGATTTCAAATCATCCAAGTAAGTAAAATTCAAAGGCTCAGAAACTCCTGATAATTGAATGCTTCGAACAGTATGATTGGTGTCTAATCTTTCATTAAAATAAACCAAAATCTGTTTGGCATTTGGCATGAAAGTTTTCACAACAAAAGGAGCCATGCTATCTCTTTTGATAGGACCCAAATAGAAATTATCTGCAAAAAAGTTCTTTGTGTTTCCTGATGTATACTTAAACGAATAACCAGAATAATAACTTAGACTTTCCATTGAAACATTCAATTCCATTTCTTTCAAATAATTTCCGGTATTACTTGTATCCAACAAGACCCTGAGTAGATTGGACGAATCTAATTGAGCGCAGAATGACCCTAGATTGTTTGTTTTTCCCAGTGTTGACGGTCTTCCTCGAGCCAATACAATTCTTTGAGATTGGCTAATTTGTATGAGCATTAATGAATCTGTGCTTCCCGTTGAACCTCCAAATTGTAAGAACAATGCATTTGTTGATTTCCATAGGCTAAGGCTATCAGCATAGAAATAAAACTTAAAATGATTTTGAGAACTTGGATTAAATCCAAAACGATAATTACTCCTCCATTCTAATTCATCAGCTGTTTTTACAAAAGCTAAGCCCAATGAAATTTCTCCTGAACTACCCGTAAGCGCATTCGATTGTAGTTCTTGATTAAGGTTTACCTGAAAAAAGGAATCATTGCCCAACCAAGTAGGATTGTGGCTCAAATTAAAATCAGAAAAATCGTCTGAAACCTGCGATTTTACTGGATTTATACTGATTATGATAAGCAATACAAAAATAAAAAATGTGTTGATTTTATACATAAGCTTATACTTCTTTAATAGAAGTTAGGAATGGATTTTTAATCCTAAAAATTTTTCCATTCCAATAGATGGATGTATTTTAGCAAACTCAAATTAAAATCCCATTACATGAAAATTGCTGTTGTTGGAGCTACCGGACTGGTTGGTTCGGTGATGCTGAAAGTACTAGAGGAAAGAAATTTCCCACTTACAGAATTGATTCCCGTTGCGTCTGAAAAGTCAGTTGGTAAAGAAATCCAATTCAAGGGAAAATCCTATAAGGTACACAGCATGCAAGCGGCAATTGATGCCAAACCAGCTATCGCATTGTTTTCGGCTGGAGGAAGTACATCATTGGAATGGGCACCCAAATTTGCAGAAGTTGGAACCTTTGTCATTGATAATTCATCGGCATGGAGAATGCATGCAGATAAGAAACTCATAGTACCCGAAATCAATGCCGATGAAATTGGTTCTAACGATAAAATCATTGCCAATCCAAATTGTTCTACCATACAAATGGTTTTGGCATTAAATCCACTTCATTTAAAAAACCGCATCAAAAGAATTGTTGTAAGCACCTACCAAAGCGTTACAGGAACTGGTGTAAAAGCTGTGGCGCAAATGGAAAATGAACGCAATGGGATTGCCGGTGAAATGGCTTATCGCTATAAAATTGATAAAAATGTCATTCCTCAAATAGATGTTTTCATGGACAATGATTATACCAAGGAGGAAATGAAAATGGTAATGGAAACCAAAAAAATTATGCGCGATGACAACATTGCTGTAACTGCAACATGTGTAAGAATTCCAACAACTGGAGGTCATAGCGAAAGTGTAAATATTGAGTTTGAAAACGAATATGACTTGGATGAAGTAAAACAAACCTTAAGTGAAGCAGTAGGTATAATTGTTCAGGATTTACCTGAAGCATTTATCTATCCAATGCCATTATTTGCACATGATAAAGACGAAGTTTTTGTTGGACGAATCAGAAGAGATGAATCAAGAGAAAAATGCTTAAACATGTGGATTGTTGCTGATAATCTTAGAAAAGGTGCAGCTACCAATGCGGTTCAAATTGCAGAGTATCTCATCGCAAAAAATCTAGTATCCTAAATTTATGGTTTAATTATCGGGTTAAGAAAGTCTTTTAACCCGATAATTTAGTCCCTTTCAGAAATTTGTTGTAAGTTGTAAACTTATTGAATACAGATTTTGACATTTGACGATTTTTACTTTGAATACCCTTTATTAGATGGTTTAGACGCCATGGGGTTTTTCACACCTACTCCTATTCAGGAAAAAGCAATTCCCATTATTCTCGATCACTATGATTTAATCGCTTGTGCGCAAACAGGAACAGGTAAAACTGCGGCCTATGTACTTCCCATATTAAATAAAATTGCGGAGAAAGGTCATAAAGGATTAAATACCTTAATTCTTGTACCAACAAGGGAATTAGCACAACAGATAGACCAACAAGTACAAGGATTTAGTTATTATATCGATGTAAGTTCCATTGCAATTTTTGGTGGTGGTGATGGCCATATTTATGAGCAACAAAGAAAAGCCTTACTAAAAGGTGCCGATATCATTATCTCTACTCCAGGTAGATTGATATCTCAATTGGTTACTGGTGAAATTAAATTCAATCATCTACAACATTTGGTTTTAGATGAGGCTGACAAAATGTTGGATATGGGTTTTTATGAAGACATCATAAAAATAATTGGTTATCTCCCAAAAGATAGACAAACACTGATGTTCTCGGCTACCATGCCACCTAAAATTAGAACATTGGCCACTAAGATTTTGCATGAGCCTCAACAAATCAGTCTTTCTATTTCTAAACCCGCTGCTGGTATTACTCAGTTGGCATACATGACATATGATACCCAAAAACTACCCCTCATTCATCATCTGTTTAAAGAAACTTCATACCAAAGCGTGATCATATTTGCTTCTACAAAAGAGAAAGTAAAAAGTCTTCAATTTGAGTTCAAGAAGCTAGGTTTAAAGGCCAAATCATTCCATTCAGATCTCGAACAAAAAGAAAGAGAAGACATCATGAATGAATTCAAAAATAGAAAACTGAATATCATAATTGGTACTGATATTTTATCAAGAGGTATTGATGTAGATGGTGTTGATTTGGTTGTAAACTTTGATGTGCCACCAGACCCAGAAGACTATGTGCATAGAATAGGAAGGACTGCAAGAGGAGAGTCTACTGGAACTGCCATTACCTTTATAAATGAGAAAGACCAAAGAAGATTTCACCAGATAGAATTATTGATAGAACGTGTTTTGGATAAAACACCTTTACCTGAACATTTAGGTGCAGCGCCGGAATACCAACCACAGAAGAAAGTTAATTCTGGCTTCAAAAAGAAATTCAAACCTGGATTTAAAAAGAAACCTAATAAACCTTCCTAATAAAACATGAGCGAATTTCCAACTTATACAAGGGCACAACTTGCATTAAGAAATGGACAAGATAAACCTGAAATATGGGTTGCCTTTGAAGGTAAAATTTATGATGTAAGTAAAAGCAGACTGTGGCGCAATGGTAAGCATTATGAGCACTGGGCAGGACAAGATTTAACTCCTGAAATGGAAGATGCACCACATAATAAAAATGTATTCGATAAGTTTGAACAAATTGGAGTTTTAATTGGATAAGTTAGCACTCAAACAATTTTTAAACTCCGTAACATTTGTTCCTTTTAATCTTCTCAAAGCCCATTAGCTTTGCATCATTATTTTTAAAAAGTAAAAGCAGATCAAATGGAGAAGTTAATTGCCGCTTTAAAATCAGAAGAAAAAACAATTGTGGATGTAAGAACTCCTATGGAATTCATGGGTGGACATGTTGCTGGTAGTATCAATATTCCTTTAATGGAAGTACCCGATAGAATTGAAGAATTCAAGGGTAAACAAAATTTAATTTTATGCTGTGCTTCTGGTGGAAGAAGCGGACAAGCAACAGCATTTCTTCAACAACATGGAATTGAATGTATGAATGGTGGAGGATGGACAACAGTAAATTACCTGATTAATCAATAAATATGTTAAGTACAATTAAATCTATATTAGGCATGGGACCTAAAGCCGATTTTGCGGAGTTATTAGCCAATGGTGGTATCATCATCGATGTAAGAAGTAAATCTGAATTTGGTGGCGGTCATGTAAAGGGTTCCATCAATATTCCGGTTGACCAATTAGCCGGCAATTTGAAGAAATTAAAAGACAAAGACCAAGCCATAATTACTTGTTGTGCTTCTGGAATGAGGAGTGCTAGCGCAAAAGGCATTTTAAAGAATGCTGGTTATACCAACGTGCACAATGGTGGAAGTTGGTTAAACCTCAAAAAATACGAAAAATAAATGAATCATTTGATTTTACAGGTTTACCGAAACTGGAGTTTTACAAGAATCCTTGGACTCATCATGAGTGTGCTGATCAGTATTCAATTTTTCATGGATAAAAACTGGATGATGTTTCCATTGATAGGCATATTGTGGTACCAAGTCATCATGGGTAAAGGTTGTTTTGGTGGTGCCTGTGCCATTCCTCAACAAGATAATCAAACTAAAAATGACATTTAACGAAATCATCAATTCAGATAAACCTGTGCTGGTAGACTTTTCGGCTGAGTGGTGTGGCCCATGTAAAATGATGGGACCCATATTAAAAGAACTAGCCGGACAAATTGGAGATGCAGCAAGTATTATTAAAGTGGATGTGGACAGAAATCCGGCTGCTGCTCAAGCGTACCAAATTCAGGGCGTTCCTACTTTGATCATCTTTCAAAAAGGTGAAATAAAATGGAGACAATCAGGTGTAGTGCCAACCAATCATCTTAAACAAAAGATAGAGGAATTTATCTAATAGTTTAAAAATCAATTCAAGATTTTTAAAAGAAACATTCGTTTTAAGCAGATTAAAATGAGTGTTTTTTTTAGTTCAATATTTAGAGATATTGCATCATCAAAAAGAAATAAAAAACCAAAAACATGACTAAACATATAATTCAACTTGTAGTAGTATTCATCCTTTCAATTCCTATGGTTTCTTGCCAAAACAACTCAGCAAATAAAGCGGGAGGAAAAGTGAGTGCAGCAGAATTTAAACAACTAATTGAAAAGGATAAAGATGCACAGATTGTAGATGTGAGAACCCCTGAAGAATTTACAGAGGGCCACGTAAAAGGTGCAAAAAACATGGACATCAACAGCAATGCCTTTGAAGAAGGTGTGAAATCATTAGATAAAAATAAAGCAGTATATGTGTATTGTTTATCTGGAGGAAGAAGTAGTTCGGCCGCTTCATATTTAAAAGAACAAGGATTTAAGACTGTTTATGAAATGCCAGGTATGATGAAATGGAGAGCAGAGGGCTTTGAAGTTGAAGCGGGTGCGGCTGCAGAAAAATCAGCTGATACTGGATTGAGTATGGATGCTTTTAAAAAGTTGGTAAGCGATAAAGAATATGTATTGGTTGATTACAATGCAGTTTGGTGCAAACCTTGTAAACAATTGGCTCCAATAGTTGAAAAAATCAGTAAAGATAAAGCAGATAAACTTAAGTTATTAAAAGTAGATGCAGATGAAAATGCAACGCTACTTCAAACTATGGGAATAGATGCAATACCTGTATTACAACTATATCACAATGGCGAAAAGGTATGGGAGCACAAAGGCCTCATAGATGAAAAAACCATCCTAGCTGAGACCCACTTGTAACACCGCGATTCATCGCGGTGCCCCCAATACGCAGTATTGGGGATACAAACC
>JBMLPO010000419.1:0-7120 GCA_049242065.1 Bacteroidia bacterium | reverse complement strand
AAGGCACCGCGATGAATCGCGGTGATACTGGAGCAACAAAAAAGAGAGACTGCAGCGACAAAGAAGAGTGACTGCAGCGACAAAGAAAGACAAAACAAAGTCTGCAAAAAGCAAGTCTGAACAAAGTTTTGTTCTCAGCAAAACTCAACTAGGTTTGGTCAAAAAAGACAAACCCAAGTTTTGTCGCTAGAAAAACTCTACAAGGTTTAGTTTCAGAGCAAAGGCACCGCGATGAATCGCGGTGATACTGGAGCAACAAAAAAGAGAGACTGCAGCGACAAAGAAGTGAAACTACAAAAACAAAAAAGAGAAGAGACTGAGAAGGCAAAGAAAAGAAACTGAGGAGAAAAAGAAGGAGCACAAAGTAGACACAGAAAAGAAACTTCAAAGTCATATCGATGAACCTAGCTTACACAGTAAGTGACTTTGAAACTTGTTTTCTAAGGAAAACCCAAAAAACCTCCTTATTGGAGGTTTTTTGGTTACTATGGATTAAGGTTAAGAAAATCGTTCATCTAATAAAATCAGGCACTTCAATGGAACTATAGAATTAGATTTAAAATAATTTTGTGACTCAATTTTGTGTGTTAAAATTTGGGGTAATGGAGAATAAAAAATACACCCGAATAAGAGGAATGAGAGCAAATTGGTGGAACTATGAATCAAATGCTGCCTATTTTATCACTATCAGAACAGATTGGAGTTCACCAAAATTTGGACACATCGAAAACAAAAAAATGTTTTTAAATGAATATGGAAAAGTAGCAGAAAAACTATGGGAAGAAATCCCATCAAAATTTGATTTTGCAGAATTAGGGATATGGGTATTTATGCCAGATCATATGCATGGTATCATCTATATAACAAAGGATGAACGCTCAATGAATCAAAGAAATGAAGTTAATTTGAAGGATTTGGAAGTCAAATCAGTTAATGGTGGCTTTAGTGGCAAAAGAAATCCTATGTTGCTAAAAAGTCTTGGATCAATAATAAGATGGTATAAAGCTAGAGTAAGTATAGAACTCAGAAAAATAAATCCCTCTTTCTCATGGCATACCCAATACTACGACAAAATCATCAAAAATAGAGATGAAATCCAATACGTAGAACGCTATATCATCAACAATCCCCTCAACTGGTAACACCGCGATTCATCGCGGTGCCCCCAATACGCAGTATTGGGGATACAAACCCAATACGAAGTATTGCAACACAACCAATACGAAGTATTGTTACAAAACCCAATACGAAGTATTGGCAAAACTCTACAAGGTTTAGTTTCAGAACAAAGGCACCGCGATGAATCGCGGTGATACTAGAGCAACAAAAAAGAGAGACTACAGAAACAAAGAAGTGAAACTACAGAAACAAAAAAGAGAAGAGACTGCAGAGGCAAAGAAAAGAAACTGAAGAGAAAAAGAAGGAGCACAAAGGAGACACTTGTTAGACACCGCGGTGAACAACCGTAACACCTCAATGAACCAAAAGATAAAAGCTTGAAAAAAGAAAAATCCATCGGAATACCGATGGATTTTTCTTTTTAGTTAGTTTATACAAACAACATATGTGTTCCAAGAACAGAACCTTGTTTGTAAAAATCACCAACTGTTATGACATCATCTACCCCTTCATACAAATCCTCTTTTTTATAGTGGAACATATCCATTGCCAATTTACAAGCCCATAACTTCACTCCTGAGGCTGTAAGGATATCTAAAAACTCGTGTACATCAGGCATATCAATTTTCTCCATTTCCTTCTTCATCATGCTCGTGGCAAGGGCTTCCATTCCTGGTAATCCGCCTAACATAGTTGGCATATGCATAGCAGGGTTTCCAACTGTAGCTACATGTAAATGCTCCAATTTTTTCTTATGCACGGCTTCTAATCCAAAGAAGGTGAAAAATATCTCGGCTTCAATACCTTCCATTCTTGCACCATTAGCCAAAACAAAAGCTGCATATACATTTTCTAATGTTGCTTTTGATAAGATGATCATCATCTTTTTAATTTCTCCATTATACTCGCTCATTATATTTTGAATTAACGTTGAATGATTATAAACAACTAGCAGGTTTAGGTATGCCTGCAATTTTACTGGCAGTTTTTAGTGGACCTTGAGGAAACAAAGCATAAAATTCTTTGATATCGACAACATTACTCTTTCCAATTTTTCTGATACTAATAGCAGATTCTGCCTTGTGCTCTGCTTGTAAATATTTCAATACATCCCAATGTCTTGTTCCTAAAATGATGTGATTCTCTTTTGCAATTTCCTCCGCTATTTCGGGAGTCCATTCATTAAAATCTTTTAAATAGCCTTCTTCATTCACTTGAATGTTTTTGCCTGCATATTGCTTTTCCATAATGATAATTTTGAGGTTTGTTTGATTAATGTTCGTAGACTTTTCCTGCTTCAGACATCGTGGCTGAAACAAACGGTATATGAGTTCCTTTGAGTAACATATTCCAATAAATCCATCTGAAAGCTAGCTTACCCATATGGTTCATTCTGCTTTCTTTTAATAGTCTTAAAGGACCAACTCCTGGGAAAGGGAATGTTCCCTCCACAGGTTCATGAGAATAGTTAAAATCAATTAATAAAGCTTTACCACCACCCGTTTCTATGAAACAGTTTGCATGCCCGTCAAACTCTTCTTTTAGCGGTTCTGCATTCACATAACGTAAGATATTTTCTGTAAGAATTTCTGCTTCAAAATGTGCAACAGAACCCGCTTTTGACGCTGGGATATTAGAAGCATCTCCAATAACAAAAACATTCTCATGAGCCAAAGATTGAAGACTACCTTTATTGGTTGGGATAAAGTTTAAATCATCACCCATTCCTGATCTTTCTATTACCGCATCACCCTTATTTGTTGGGACCGTAACGAGTAAATCAAAATCAAGTTCTCGTCCGCCATAATCAACAATTTTCTTGTTCAAAGAATCAACATGTTCTATGGCAAAATCACTTTCAATATGAATCCCTTTTTCTGCCAACAAATGGTCTAAGGCTTCTGTTGCTTTAGGTTTAGTAAAGGCACCACTTAAGGGCGTAACAAAAGTTATTTCAACCTTATCTCGCATACCCTTATGTTTAAAAAACGAATCCGCTAAAAAAGCAAATTCTAGAGGAGCTACAGGACATTTGATTGGCATCTCGGTAATATGAACTAACAGTTTGCCACCATCCCAAGTTCGAAGTTTATCTCTTAATGCCAAGGCACCTTCGAAGGTATAAAAATCAAAAACCGATTGGTGCCATGAACTGTCCAACATCCCATTGATTTCCTCTGGAGCAATTTTAGCGCCTGTAGCTACTATCAATACATCATAATGTAATACATCATCATTAGAGAGCAGAACTTTGTTCTCATGGGGTACTATTTTGTGAATAGCAGACTTAATTAACTGAACATCCTTTGGAACAAACTCATCAATTGTTTTGATGATATCTTCAGGTTTATAAATATCAAATGGTAAAAAAAGATAACCGGGCTGGTAATGGTGTTCTTCTTTTTCATCTATGATGATGATTTCCCAATCAGGTCTTTTGAGCTCTTTGTGCAAATGGTTTGCCATCATGGTTCCGGCTGTTCCTGCCCCTAAAATTACTAGTCGTTTCATATCCTTAGTTTTCATAAAATCTTATCTGATTTCATGAACAAAACTACTCAGGATTTAATTCACCAATAATGACTATCCTCAGCTATTCGCTTGATACTTCTTAGCTCTATATGTAACAAATGTTACATTCAATTAAAATAAAAAAATGAAAACTTAGCAGCCTTAAAAATCCCACCAAACAGAATCGGGATATTCTCCATTTACCTGAACCAATTGACCAATTAAAGGTGTGCATAAAGGCATAGATTCTGTCTTAGCAAACTTGCTCAATTCCTTTATCGGTTCATTCCAAGGATGCAGTGCCAAAGTAAACTTCGACCAATGCACAGGCATCAATCTTTTTGTTCGTAAATCTTGGGCCGCACGAATCACTTCATTTGGCATCATATGTATATACGGCCAATATTGATTGTACTGACCACATTCTAATATCGCCAAATCAAATTCACCAAATTTGTCTGAAATCTCTTTGAACGACAAATCATAACCACTGTCGCCACCTATAAATACTTTTGCTCCTTTGGTTTCCAATACAAAAGAAGACCATAAGCTCCTCATTCGTTTAAAACCTCTACCAGAAAAATGTCTAGCTGGTGTTGCTGTCAATCGAATATCAGCATGAATCTGAGCAGATTCCCACCAATCAAATTCATGGATTCTTGATTCCGCTATACCCCAATATTCCAGGTGTGCACCAACACCAAGTGAAGTATAAAATTCCGCTTTGGTTTCCTTTAGTTTTAATATGCTTTCATAATCCAAATGATCGTAATGGTCATGTGAAATTAAGACTACATCAATCTTTGGAAAATCTTCAATTTGATAAACATTGGAGCCTTTATAATTAGCAGCAAATAAACTAACAGGTGAAGCGTGTCCGCTAAAAACTGGATCAACTAAAATACAAAAACCATTAACTTTAAGTAGGTAGGAAGAATGTCCAAACCATACCAAATAAACCCCTGAATCGGGCAAATTTTTCAAATCGGTACGAATAAATGGAATATCTCTTGGAGGATTTGTTTTAGGAAAAGTAAGATATGCTTTTAAGATTGAAAAATAGCTGGCATCTTCTGCTAAATCAGGTGTTGGAATCCTATTTTGAAAAACACCATTTTTGAAATTTGGTGATTGTTGTATTCGCTCTAGTCGCTTACCACTTGGAAGAGCGCCAAATTGAGGCATCTGCATGTATAGTAAAACAGAAATTATTAATAAGAGCATAAAGGCTAAAAAAAATAAAAGCATTCGTTTCTTCATGAACTTGCGAAGTAAACAAATGCTTTTATTATTTATGCGAGTACATAGATTATTTTATATAAAATCATCTTTCAAAATCATCCATTTAAGTTTGAATTATGCCTTATTCAGAACGATTCCATTGATGACCTCGGTTAGTTCAGGAACTCTGATGGGTTTGGTAATAAATCCATCGCAACCAGCTGCATAACAAGCATTACGTTCTGTTTCAAGAGAATGCGCTGTTTGCATAATAATAGGAATTTCTGGATGTTGTTTTTTAATGATTTTTGTTGCCTCAATACCATCCATTTCGGGCATCTTTACATCCATTAAAATGAAATCGATAATGGGATTTGAATTCACCATTTCAACTGCCTCTGCTCCATTCTTAGCCCAAATAATAGTTGGATTCATTTTCTTTAGAATTCTTTGAAGAACAACAAAATTCATCTGATCATCTTCAGCGATTAAGACTAGCTTTGAACTCAAATCAAGTTCCTTCTCTTCACTTGATTTTTTCTCCTCTGCTGTTGCAGAATTGAGCTCAAATTTACCAGGTAGATAGAAACTGAATTTACTTCCTTCATTTTCTTTTGATTCTACTTCAATCACACCCCCCAACATTTTAGCTATTTCTTTGCAGATAGCTAGACCTAAGCCTAAGCCTCCTTGTTTGCGGGTATGCGTATCATCAATTTGCCTAAAGACATCAAAAATTTTATCCAATTTTTCTGGAGGGATACCTTGTCCTGTATCATTCACGAAAAATCTGACACCATCGCTCTGAACAGTATAACCATATTCTATCTTACCGGAATGAGTAAATTTAACGGCATTACTAATAAACTGACTCAATAACTGAAGAATACGTTTTTTATCTGTATTGATATGCAAATGTGTTGTATGAGGAAATGGAGAATAAATTACTTGTATATTGTTTTTATGATGTATCCGCATTTCAGTTTCTGCAGCCACTTTAATTCTTGAGAAGATTTCTAATATGGTAACATTTTCATTTTCAAGTTTAGTTTCATTGGCTTGAAGCATCGATATCTCAAAAATAGATTCAATGATTTCAAGTAAGTCATTTCCACTTTTATTGATATGTTTTGATAATTCAAGTATCTCCTCTTTGGGCATTGAATCATCGATTAAGTTACTAAAGCCAATTACTGTATTTAATGGAGTTCTGAGCTCATGGCTCATGGTGGTTAAAAATGAAGATTTTAAACGATCACTTTCTTCAGCCTTTTCCTTGGCTCTTAGTAATTCTTCACTGGCTAATTTCTTTTCAGTGATATCTTGACCCAAGGATACAAAATAAACTACTTCATTGTTATCATCTGTGATGGAAGCAATGGATTCTTCTTCCCAAAACAGTTCTCCATTTTTCTTTTTATTAATAATTTCACCTTTCCATTCTTTACCCGCCAATAAGGTATCCCACATTTCTTGGTAAAAGGTATTATCGTGTTTACCCGACTTCAGAAGATTGTTTTTCTGCCCCACTGCTTCTTCAGCAGAGTAGCCAGTCATTTCACTAAAACGATTGTTAACAAACTGAATGGTACCCTCTTTATCGGTGATCACAATTGCATTGGGCATGCGGGCTAGTGCATCATAAAGTAATTTTACCTGCACACCTGAATTGTCTTTTACAATATTGAGCTCCTCTTGTGTTTTTCTTAAACGAAGCTTTTCAATTCGTAATTTGAGTGCGTTTTCAATGGCACTATTTAAACGATGTAAGCGACCTTTAACAACATAATCCCAAGCTCCACGAATGATACAATCTGCAGCAGTTTCTTCTGAAAGTGCTCCAGTAACCATAATAATTGGTAAATAAGGATCTGTGTTTTTTACAATATCGAGCGCATCAAAACCGGTAAAGTTATTGAGGTTATAATCTGAAATTACCAAATCGGGTTTAAACTCTTTGAGTGCATTTGTGAAGCCCTCTTTGTTCATTACCCATTCAATTAATAATTTATGTTGGACATTGGTTTCTAAGAAAACTTTTAAGAGCTCAAAATCATTCTCATCATCTTCCAGAACAAGTATTTTAAGTAAATTCATTTTATACAGTTTTATTTCTATACACCCAAAATGCACCAATCGACTCAATGGTACTTTTATATTCTACAAAATCAAATGGTTTGATAATATATGCATTTGCTCCCAAATCATATGCCTCTACCAAATCACTTTCCATTGCTGAAGAAGTAAGCATTACAACAGGAATGTTCTT
>JBMLPO010000418.1:0-15747 GCA_049242065.1 Bacteroidia bacterium | reverse complement strand
TAAGATGATGTTTAATAAAGTCATAATTGTGTTGGTTAATTGATGATTATTTGTGTTAATTAATGATGTTCCTCGTGGTGATGTTCTTCTACTGCCGATCCAAAATACAATGACGACAATAATGTAAATACATAAGCTTGTAAGAATGCAACTAGCAATTCTAAGAAGCTCATGAATGTGGTAAATGCAACTGATAATATAGATACTCCGAATCCCAAATAAGCATTCATGGCTCCGAAGATAAATATCAAACTGAAAAATCCTAAGATAATAATGTGACCTGCAGTGATATTCGCAAATAAACGAATCATCAATACAATTGGTTTATTTAACATTCCAATGATTTCAATTGGAACCAATAATATCCATAATCCTTTTGGCACTCCAGGAGGCATGAAAATATGTCCCCAGTAGCTTTTGTTTCCATTGAATGAGGTAATCACAAAAGTGAATAATGCCAATACCAAGGTGATAGCAATATTTCCTGTTACGTTAGCTCCTCCTGGGAAAAATGGAACCAATCCTAATAAGTTATTAAAGAATATAAAAAAGAAAATAGTTAATAGGTAAGGTAAGAATTTTTCGTATTTAGGTCCAATTGATGGTTTCGCAACTTCATCACGAATAAAAATAATTAAACTTTCAATAAGGTTGTTTAATCCTTTAGGGGCTTTGTTCTTGTTGACTGTATAATGTTTAGCAACACTCAACATGATCCACATTAATAACAATACCGCGATGAACATAGCTGCCACATTTTTAGTAATCGATAAATCATAAAAATGTGCTTCATGATTTTCTGAACCATCGGCATGAACAGCTACAATTTTACCTTCATGTAATTTATAACCTTCGTAAGCTTCATGTCCATGACCGAATTTACTTGAAGAGAAGATTTTAATTCCGTTATCATCTTTTATGATTACTGGTAAGGGAATCGAAATATGTGATTCACCAATAGTTGCAATATGCCAATCGTGTGCATCTGCGATGTGCTCCATAATTAATTTACCAGCATCTACTTTTCCTTCTTCATGGCTTGCTTCAGCATGAGACTCATTGGTATGAGTTGCCTCAGCATGTGCATCGAGGCTTGCCTCAATGCCCTGAATATGAGTAGTGTCTGTGTGTTCCTCTTGTCCGTAAACTTTTAGACTTGCGTAACCTACGTACAAAATCACCAAAAAAGTTGGGATTAAGTATCTGAAAATCTTTTTATTGGAGCGCTGCATCAATTGACTTATTTATTTAAATCGGGGCGCAAGTTAACCACAAGGAAATAAATTTCAAAAGCAGTGTAAAAGAAATACAATAAAAGATAGCTAATAATGAAGCTTAATTCTTTTGTTGGAATGAAGAATAAGTAGATTAGTAAAGGGCTGAGGCTGAAAATAAATCTTATTCCAATTGATGAATAAATTCTTGTGATAAATGTTTTATTGTCCTTTTTTAGGCCTGATTTTGATATAAAATAGATGACTAAACTCATAAAATAAAAATAGATGAGTGCAATCCAAACTAAATTACTCAGTACAATTTTGTCTTGCGCGCCTTTAAATATTAAAATAGCTCCTGCAAGAATGAGCGTTAGCGCATTAATAGATTTGCTGAATCTGTCTTTAAACATGCTGCAAACCTACATCATTACTTTAATAATTCTCTAATAGATAAATAAACAGCTGCAAAAACAGATACCAAAACACCAATTAATGTGTAAATGGGAAATGAGTTTTCTAGATAGGCATCTAAGTATTTTCCACCTAAACTCATAGATGCAATAATCGCCATCATGTTGAAGGCGAGACCACTGTATTTTAATACGGCATTATACCCCGGCTTTTTCGAGGATGGCTTCTCCATTTGCTGGTGCTTTGGTTTCGGTAACCTTTAATGGTTTAGCTTTAGAATAATCTGCAGGATATCCTGAATTCTTCATTTCACTTTTTCCATTGAAACTAGCTCCAGCTTCAATGATGAGTTTACTGCAGCTGATGTCTCCGTTGATTTGCGCACTTGCCTTGATGGCTAATAATTCTCCAACTTGGATATTTCCTTTAACAGAACCAGAGATATCGCAATTTAATGCACTTACATTTCCTGTTACATGAGAGGATGGGCCCAGAACCAATTTGGCTTTTACCTGAACATTTCCTTTAACAGTTCCGTCAATTCGGATATCTCCTTCAGAAATTAAATCTCCCTGAATGCTAGTGCCTGCATTTAAAATATTTATTTCCTGTGGATTAAATGTGGTGTTTTTATTTGAATTAAAAATTGCCATCTTACATTTTTAAAAGGTTAATAAATCTTCAGGATTTAATGCTTTGCCATTTTCCCAAAGTTCTAAGTGTAAATGAGGTCCGGTAGAGAGCTCTCCTGTGCTTCCAACAATAGCCACTACCTCACCTGTTCCTACAAACATACCAACTTTTTTTAATAAAGCCGAATTGTGTTTGTAAATACTAATCAGATTGTTAGTGTGTTGAATGGCGATGGTCTTTCCTGCATCAGGGGTCCAGTCTGCAAATATAACAGTGCCTTCTTGAACAGCTTTAACAGGTGCATCTGGTATGGATGCTATGTCGATGGCAAAATGGTTTTCTCCAGGATTAAAGGGTTTACTCACCAATCCTTTTGTGGGTGTCATTAAAAATAAATTTTGGAAATCAGCTTCCAAATTTTCATTTTTTACATTTTTGTTATTGCCAGAACTGGTAGAAATTTTTTCATAATCACTTCTAAATGCCAATTCTTTTTCTCCCACTTGCATTTTATTAAGTTTTGAACTGTTTTTCTTCGGAGTAGAGCTGCTGTCAGACAGTCCATTACCTCCATTCATGATGTCTAAAAGATTTTTGTAATAGGTTTCTTTTGCTTTTAAACTTTCTTCTAAAGAATCGGCTTTAAACAATAATTGTTGAATATTCCGTTTGGTCTGGGTGTCGGTGTAACCAGGCACATATTCTTTTAAAGGTGTAAAAAAAATCAACAGAATAATGAGAATTGTTAAAGATACTAGTGAGGAGCTAAATCCAACGAAAACATTCATGGGAGTAAGCTTAAATGAGAATTTTTCTTCAAAAGTTTCATCATTTATGAGTATCAAACGATACTTATACCTTAATTTGTGAATCAGTTTTTTTTTCTGCTGCTCCATGTCTTTCCTTATTATTGTAAAGATTGGTTAAAATTGTAAGCGATTAAGAACTCAAAGGTATTAAATCATCTGCTCCCTTGTATCAACAAAATAGAATAACATACGTAATATTAGGTCTCTGCTTATTGATAGTGGCTTGTAGTCCAACTAAAGATAAATGGATGAACCGCAAATGGCATACCTTAACGGGTCATTATAATATATATTTTAATGGGCAACAGAAAGTACTGGATGCCGAAACTCAATTAGAGGCCAGCCATGTCAATAATTTTAATCAAATTCTAGATGTTTTTCCTATTGGAACTCCTGAAGCGGCAAAAGGTGCAGCCAATATCTTAGATGAAGCCTCAAAAAAATTCTCTGGTACAATTCAATTACATCAAATTGGTAGTTATACCGATGATGCATTCTTTGGTATTGCTCAATGCCATTTTTATAAAAGAGATTATTTCGCTGCCATTGAGGCTTTTCAATATGTTGGGTCTAAATACAAAAATGGGGATTACAAAAATTTATGTAATAGCTGGATTGCACGTTGTTATGTTGGTCTCGATAAATTGGGTGAAGCAGAGGCTGTAATTAGTTCAATGTTGAATGACAAAAATTACAAAAAGAATGAAATCACCGAAATCTTTTCAACTGCTGCCGATATCAATATCAAATTAGGAAAATATACTTCAGCAATTGAAAATTTAAAAATGGCCTTAACGGGTAAGCTGAATAAAGACAGAAGAATAAGGTACCATTATATTCTAGGTCAATTGTGCATGGAGGCAGATAAAAAACCGGAAGCCATTGTTCATTTTGATAAAGTGGTGAAATTAATTCCGCCTTATGATTTTGCTTTTAATGCGAATATAAATTTAACGAAGGTTTACGACTTGAGTAATAAAAAGAATGTAGCCAAGGTAAGAAGGAATTTGAAAAGAATGGCTAATGACGATAAGAATGAAGATTACTTGGATCAGATTTATTTTGAATTGGGTAAATTAGAATGGTCTCAAAAAAATGAATTAGCTGCGTTAAAAGATTTCAAATTATCTGTAGCGAAGAGCACAAAAAACAGAGCACAAAAAGCCAAATCCTATAAAGAACTTGCCATTATTTATTTTGATAAGAAAGAGTATAAATTGGCTCAATCCTATTATGATTCAACTGTTCAAGCCCTTGACCCAAAAGACAAGGATTATGAGCAAATGAAAAATACGCAGTTGGTGTTAAAAGACTTGGTAAACAATTTAACAGCATTAGAAACAGAAGATTCTTTACAGGCTCTAAGCAGATTGAGCAAAGATGCCCTTGACAGAAAAGTAAGTTCATGGATCAGTGCTGAAAAGGTAAAAGCAGAATTAGCCGCTAAACAAAAAAGGAAAAATGATCAGATAGCAGCTAGTATGCAAAACAATTCAAATGATCAATTACCCACAGGGCCAGCTCCACTAGCAGGAGGAGGTAGTGCAGCTTGGTATTTTTATAACGCGAATCTCATGGCTCAAGGTTCTGCAGAGTTTTTTAGTGCAAGGAAATGGGGTAAAAGAGTGAATGAAGATTTTTGGAGAATAGCGGCTAAAGAGAAAGTGAAAAATCCAGATTTAGAAACGGATAAAACAAGCACAAAAGATTCAACAGAAAATAAGGAAGACAAATCTAAGGAAAGTGTAAAAAGCTTGCCTGAGCTCGACAAAGCAAAATCTTTAGGTGACCCTGCAAAAGATTCATGGATTAAAAATGTTCCATTTACGAAGGAAAAGTTAGAAGTGTCTAACAACAGAGTTATGGAGGCCTTGAATAATTTAGGTGGGATCTATTATGAAAAGTTAAAGAATAGCCAAGAAGCTATTAAGTATTTAAATGAACTTGAAAAGAGATTTCCTTTAAATGAATATGAACCTCGTGCTTATTACTACTTACACAAATCATATTTGGCATTGGAGCAAACTGCTAAGGCAGAGAGCTTCAAAGACCTATTGATTAAAGAATACCCAGAGCACCCCTATACCTTGTTTTTGCAAAAGAAGGTTTTGAAAAACGCAGAAGCGGAGAATAACAAAGAATTGAACAAGGATTATGAAAACATGTTAGACTTGTATAAGAAAGGTGCTTATGCAGAAGCCATGTTATTGAAGGATCAAATCGATAAGAAATATCCTGGCAATACACTCAAGTCGAAGTATGAATACCTGAATGCTTTGTGTATTGGAAAGATAAAAGGTAAGGAAGAATTGAAAGCAGCTATGACAACCATAGCAACTGCATATGCCAATACAGAAGTTGGTGAATCTGCAAAAGCCATCCTTGCTGCTATGTCGAAAGAAGAGAAACGTGCAGCAATTGTAGGGACTGGTGATTCAAGTAATCAGATTGAATTTGATTTGGAAACAGAAACACCCTTTTACTATGTATTTGCAGTTAAAAACGAAAAAGCTGATTTAACTGATTACCTGAGTTTATTTGGTAATCATAACGAAGCATACAATTCAAATGACAACCTTCGAGTAAATGCCATGATGAGTAATGAGGGTTATCAATTGATTCTAATTAGGGAGTTTAAAAATTTAGCTGCAGCTCATCTTTATCTAGAGACTCTTCAAGCAATTCGTTTTGCAGATGATAAACTAAAATGTAAGGAGCCTTATCTTCAAACAGTAATTTCTATCAAGAATTTTAGAAATGCTTTAAAAGATAAAAAGCTGGAATCCTATGTGAAATTCTATCCTAAATTAGCAGCAAGCCAAAGTAAAAAGAAAAACTAAAACAGTAATGAAAAGCGGACTTAAAGAAACATTATTCAAAAATCCTTATTGGAAGTGGATTAAATGGCTATGGATTTTTTCATTTGTTGGAGTTTTATTATTTGTTGGTTTGATTGCAGCCATTGCTAAAGGGTGGTTTGGTGAGTTACCTCCAATCGAAGAGCTTGAAAATCCTAAAACTTATTTAGCAAGTGAAATTTATGCTGAGGATGGAAGTCAGTTAGGTAAATACTATTTGCAAAATAGAAGTAATGCCAATTTTGAAGACCTATCACCAAATCTTATCAATGCTTTGGTTTCTACTGAAGACATCAGATTTTACGAACATTCGGGCATTGATAACAACAGACTCTTTACTATAGTTGCTTATAATTTAATTGGAAGAAGACAGGGTGGTAGTACCATTTCACAACAATTAGCAAAGAATCTTTTTCCTAGAAAGCGATTCAAAAGTTTAAAAGATAAAGTAGTAACAAAACTTCAAGAATGGATTACTGCAATTCGTATTGAACAGCGATATACCAAAGAAGAAATTTTAACAATGTATTTCAATACAGTTGAATTTGGAGGGAATTCATTTGGAATCCGATCTGCTGCAAAAACATTTTTCGGGAAATCTCCAAAGGCACTAAATGCAAGTGAATCGGCATTATTGGTAGGGATGTTAAAGGCCATTACTAAATTCAATCCTGTTATTAATCCTGCGAATGCTTTGGCAAGAAGAAATACCGTTCTCAACCAAATGGCAAAGAATGAAGCCATTACTAAAGAAGAATGTGCAAAGCTCAAAGCGCAACCAATCGAACTTAATTACCAAGAAGAAGATCATAATGAAGGTTTAGCCACTTACTTCAGAGAAACATTAAGAATTGAATTATTAGAATGGTGTGAAGAAAATGGATACAATTTGTATAAAGATGGTTTAAAGATTTATACAACCATTAATCCTACGATGCAACAACAAGCAGAGGAAGTAGTAGCAGAACAATTGAAAGATCAGCAAAAGAAGTTTTATGCGCATTGGAAAGGAAGAGAACCTTGGGGTAAGTTCAAAGAACTGATTACATTGAGTATGAAAAGAAGTGACAGGTATAGAATATTAAAGCAATTGGGAAAATCTGAAGCAGAAATTACCAAAGAATTTAATACACCTGTTAAAATGAAAGTCTTTAGTTACAACCGAGGAGATATAGATACCATTATGTCGCCATTAGATAGTATTAAGTATTACAAATATTTTGCTCAATGTGGATTAATGAGTATGGATCCTGTTAGTGGAAGAATTAAGGCATGGGTTGGTGGTCACAACTACAAATATTTTAAATACGACCATGTTAATTCAACAGCTAAGCGTCAGGTTGGTTCTACATTCAAACCATTGGTCTATACACTTGCAATTGATAATGGTTATTCTCCTTGCACGGTTGTGCCTAATAAACCTGTAGTATTTGAGGAGTATAATGATTGGGCGCCACAAAATGCCGATGAAAAATATACCACACCAGAAATGGATTTGTATCATGGATTACAGCATTCGGTTAACAATATTGTATTGTACTTAATGAAAAACTGTGTGCCAGGTGGTCCAAAATCTGTGGTTGATTTAGCAAGAAAACTTGGAATTACATCTAAGTTGGAACCATATCCAAGTATTGCCTTAGGAACTTCTGATGTTTCTATTTATGAAATGGTAGGAGCCTTCAGTGCTTTTGCAAATAAAGGTGTATGGATTAAGCCGGTATATTTATTGAGAATTCAAGATAAGAACGGAAATACCATTTTTGAAAATGTTCCTCAAACACAAGAAGCCTTAAGTGAACAAACGGCTTATGTGATGTGTAAAATGATGGAGCGAGTTACAACTCATGGAACAGCTGCAAAAGTAAAATACCTATACCAAATACCTGGAGCGGTTGGAGGTAAAACAGGAACCACTCAAAATTATTCTGATGGTTGGTTTATTGGAATCACACCAACATTAGTAACTGGATGTTGGGTAGGTTGGGAAGATAGAGCCATTCATTTCAGAACAATGGATTTAGGTTCAGGGTCTGCAATGGCAATGCCAATCTGGGCCAATTATATGAAGAAAGTAGTATCAACTCCAGGTTTAATTAATATTGTAAATCAATGGGAAGCTCCTCAGTCTCCAATAACAATTGAAATGGATTGTGAGAAGTATAAAGAAACGCAAACACAGAAAGCCAAACCTGATTTTATGGAAGAATAAGTTGTAATTAAACTTATTCTGAAGCAGCCATTAAATTTTCAAATTGTTTTTTGGGTTAAATTCCTATATTGGCAAGTGAAAATAAATACTATGGCAAATTTTTTCTATAAAAAATCTTTAAAGGATTTACTGGAAGTTTCGTCTGATGGTCATCAGCTGAAGCGGACACTTACCGCAGCGAATTTAATTGCGCTGGGTATTGGAGCAATTATTGGGGCAGGATTATTTGTTCGAACTGCAGCAGCTGCAGGAGAACATGCTGGTCCCGCAGTTACCATTTCATTTATTATAGCTGCTGTGGGTTGTGCTTTTGCTGGATTGTGTTATGCAGAGTTCGCTTCTATTATTCCAGCAGCAGGTAGTGCATATACCTATGCCTATACTACCATGGGAGAGATTGTTGCTTGGACTATTGGATGGGCTTTGGTTTTAGAATATGCCTTAGGAGCCGCAACTGTTTCCATTGCATGGAGTGAATATTTGAATAAATTATTGGGTAATTCAATCCCTTATGAATGGACGCATTCGCCATTTGAGTCAATACTCAATGCGGATGGAACCATGACATCAGGAATCATGAATTTTCCGGCCTTGATTATTTTATTATTGATTTCGTTATTGTTGATAAAAGGTACGCAGGAATCGGCTGTAGTGAATGCCATTATTGTATTTGTAAAAGTGGCAATTATTTTATTGTTCATTGCTTTGGGTTGGGGTTTTATCAATCCTGCCAATCATACTCCTTATATCATACCAGAGAATGCAAGTCCGGCTTTAATGCCAGATGGTAATTTTTATGATTATTCAAAATTTTGGAATCATGGATTTGGAGGAGTTATTACTGGAGCTGGAATTGTATTCTTTGCCTTTATAGGATTTGATGCGGTTTCAACTGCAGCTCAAGAAGCCAAAAGACCAGAAAGAGATATGCCAATTGGTATTTTAGGTTCTTTGGTTGTATGTACCATTTTATACATTTTATTTTCTCATGTTTTAACAGGAGTTGCTCCATATACAGATTTTGTTAAAGAAGGAAAAGAAGCTTCAGTAGCATTTGCCATTACTAAATACATGCCGGGCTATAATTGGTTAGCCTTTTCAATCACTATTGCCATCTTAGCGGGATTTTCATCTGTTATTTTGGTGATGTTAATGGGCCAATCGAGAGTGTTTTATTCTATGGCTAAAGATGGTTTGTTACCAAAAGTATTTGCTGATGTTCATCCTAAATTCAGAACACCCTACAAATCGAATATCATTTTGTTCTTTTTTGTTGGCGCATTTGCTGCATTTGTACCAGGATCTGTTGCAGGTGATTTAACAAGTATCGGAACCTTATTTGCGTTTGTATTGGTTTGTGTTGCGGTTTGGATTTTGAGAGTCAAAGAGCCTAATTTAAAGAGAAATTTCAAAACACCTTTGGTTCCTTTGGTTCCAATTTTAGGAGTTATTGTATGTTCAGCAATGATTGTTGGATTACCTGGCACCACATTATTAAGTGCTTTAATCTGGTTGGTGGCAGGCTTAGGAATATACTTTATGTATAGTTCAAAAAATGCTGCTAAGAAACGGGGAGAATAGTTTCATTTTTATCTCATAAAAAAGCGGCTGATTCAATTTTGAATCAGCCGCTTTTTGTTTGTATCTTATTTATATCGCACCCAATACAAGGAAAAAATGAACTTTCAATTGGTCTTCAACTTTAATGAGGCCGCCCATCTTGCTGACAGGCTTTAATCCAAAATCAGATAGATTTAATAGTTTGTTTCCAATTAGATGAATGATTTTATTACCTGGTGAATGAAGCACCACATAATCTACTTTATATTCTTTTGTAACATTGGCCAAATTAATTTTGATGATCCCTTTCAAGACTTGTGAATTAGGCGAAGGTTCAAACTTTTCTATTTGTTCGAAGTGAATACTGAGATAAGGGTTTTCTTTATATTTTAAAGTCTTTCTGAAATCACGTGTTATCATGATATCATGGCAATTGAAACTGCTAATATCTAGTTTCATACAGCCATCCATTCTGAAATACATTTCATCCTTTTTATTGATAGGTTTTAAAAAGGTGATGGTATCGAATTTGCAATAGTCTGTTATTTCACAACTGAATTTATTGACATTGGACTTACCTTCTACACAAAGACTACTGGAGTGCTGAACGGTCCATTTCGTGTCATCATGTTTGTTGTTTTTTTCAGTAGGATGAAAGCTGAAAATGGTCAACATAAAACCGATTAAGATAAAGAGTTTGATATATGTTTTAATTTTCATCTTTAGGTAATTATACAAAAACGGGTCTGAAGTTTTACAACAGACCCGCTTTTTTAGATTTTAACTAGTTGAATTACAAAACCCTTGTTTAGAAACCAACAGTAGCTTGAATCAAGAATCCATTGAATTTACCATTGTAACGAGCATCAACAGGGGTTCCGGTTGTAGTCATTCTTTGAGCAAAGTCTTTGTATTCTTGCATTACGTATTCACCTTTTAACAAGATATTATCAGTTACAAACCAACCTGCTGCTAATGCTGTTCTATTAATTGTTATTTTTGCAGTTTGTTCGGTTGGAGCAATGTTTCCACTTGCAGTATTATAACGAGCACCAACAAATACATTTTCAGTTTTTCCGAAACGATAGATTGCATCTACAGCCATTTGAGTTAATTCTCTTTCAGCTGCTTCAGTGCTTGAACGACCTTTCATCATATCATAGGTTCCAAAGATTTCAGCACCTTTGTACTTCAATAATAAGTTGAATTGTTGTGCAGCAATTTTATCTGACAATCTTGGATTTAATCTTCCAGACCAAGCTTGTGCAGTATAACCAGAAGGAGTAGAAACCAATCCATTTAAATAAGCTCTTTCCATTACCATAAAGTAGTTAGAGCCTGTTCTGTCGCCCCACATCAATGTATTATTCTGTGAGCTGTTATCATTGTACATAGAAGCTGCAAGACGGAAACGGAATCCATTGTCCATAGTTTTGTCGTAAGCTAATTTGCCATAGATAGCAGGAGTTTTCTTTGCAGTTGGGTCTACAGTTGTTGCTGTTAATGCATCAACAGATCCTTTGATTTCACCATTACTAACACCTACCATTCCTAAAAATCCTTTGTACTGACCATATACCTCACCACCAATTTCAGTTGTGAATGCATCAATGATATAGTTTTCACCAAATGGATTGTATAATGTGTGTCCACCATCTGATCTTCTAAAGTGATTGTCACCATAGTTAATTTCCATGTGTCCAACTTTAATGGTGGTATACTTCATGATTTTATCGAAAACACCTGATTTAAAAGGCATTTTATCGAATTGGATGAAACCACCTTTTACCCAAGTTTCATTGTGGTGACGAGCAGATAAATAAGAAGTTAAATTCAAACGAATACCATCAGCTAACATTACATCTACATACCAATTTGCTTGGGCAGTATTAAAACCAGCAGACATATTGTATAAAGCATTGGTATCTTTTTTACTGATATTACTTACAGCTGAAGGTAATCCATTCTCATGAGAAAGTGCTTGAAAACTTTGAGTAAATCCTGCGCCAAATCTTACTTTGATGCCATCAAATTTGGTGTTGGTTTCTTTTTTAGGTTCAAACACATTTACTCCTGATTTACCATAGGCACGCATATTGTCCATGGCAGCTTGTTCAACAACTTGAGCATTTGAGAACATTGGTTGCATTCCAATGAAAGCGGTTAAAAATAAACCTACTTTTCTAAAGTTAATTGTTTTCATAATTTTTAATTCTAAAGGGGTTTTTAATTCTTTATTTTTATTTTGATAGTGTTAATGTATAGTCGATTGTAACTTCATCACCTGTTACGATAGAGCCCATCATTACGCTAGGTGGTTCTACATTGTAATCAGTCATTTTTACTTTGGTTGAACCTTTACATGTAATGGTATTATCGGCATTCATGATACAAGTGCTTGTTAATTCCACTTCTTTAGTTACTTCTGAAATTTGAAGTTTTCCTTTTGTGACAATAATGAATGTAGTGGCATTTACTTGTTTAATCGTGCTAGATGTTCCTAAGAAATTGATACTAGAATGTTGTTCTGTTTTTAATGCTTTGTAACAATTCTTGTCCATTAGTTTGTGTTCACTTTTTAGATTTTCAGCAGGAAAACTGAAGTATAAAAAACCTAAAGCTTTGATCACTTTGTTTTGAATAAGAAAGGTAGCACTGGTTGTACCTTTTGAACCTTGCATTTTCCAATCGTGAATATTTGAAGTACCATTCACAACTAGTTTCACATCACTAGATTTGTACTTATCCTGGGCATTTAATTGGGTGCTTAAAATGAAGGTCAATAAAACCAATAGAAGTTTAATTGACCTTTTTATAAAAGAACCTGTTTTATCGTTTTTAGTTTCCATCTTATTTGGGTTTGAATTCGTAGACAAAACTATAGTCGCCTATCATCTATAAGAATGACAATACTCAATATCTGTTGTGATAATTATCAAAGTAAAAGGTGTGAAAAGTCAGGTTTTTGTGAATTGGATTTATAGAATTTAAAAACCCATTGTTGTGCTTAATAACTTGTTATTCAAGGATCATTTTGGTTTGATGGGCCAACTATTCTGCTATGCCAAAATTATTTTGAACTTTGACTGGGGGCCAATTGAAGTTCATCTGTCTTTATTGAAATCAAAGACAAATAATGAATCAAGAGAAACTAGCATGGTATAGAAGTTTGTTTTATTTCTATATCCTTTTATTGTTCCTGCTTTTTTGTACAAGAATAAAAGCACAAGACTTAACTCAAACAATGAAAGGAAAGGTATTCGATAAAAGTACTCAACTAGCTTTACCAGGGGCAAGTATCATCATTATTGATTTACATCCTGCTCTTGGTATGACTACCAATGCAGATGGAGAGTACAAACTCACCAAAATTCCTATTGGTAAACATGATATCAAAGTATCTTATATTGGCTATAAAGACCGCTATTATAGAGATGTGGTATTAAACTCTGGAAAGGAGTTGGTCTTGGATATTTACTTGGAGGAAAACCTGATTCAACAAGAGGAATTAATTGTTAAAGCTTCACATCAAAAAGATAAACCCCTCAATGAATTATCCTTGGTAAGTAGTAGAACGTTTTCAGTAGAAGAGAATCAGAAATTTGCTGCCGCCATTAATGATCCATCTCGCATGGCCATGTCGTTTGCAGGAGTAACTTCTACTGATGATGGTAACAATCAAATCTCTATTCGAGGTAATAATCCTTCAGGATTGTTATATCGAATGGAAGGTGTTGAGATTCCCAATCCTAATCACTTCTCTGATGCCGGAACTGTTGGTGGTGGGGTTTCTATCTTGAGTTCACAGTTGTTAGGAAATTCAGATTTTTTAACTGGCGCATTTGCTGCTGAATATGGAAATGCCTTATCGGGGGTATTCGATTTAAAGCTAAGGAAAGGGAATCATGAAAAGCGAGAATATACTTTACAAGCAGGTTTTTTGGGTTTTGATTTTGCATCTGAAGGTCCTATAAAAAAGAATTACAAAGGTTCTTATTTGATTAATTACAGGTATTCAACATTAGGTGTGCTATCTAAACTAGGTGTCAATATTGGTGATGCACTTACTACATTTCAGGATTTATCTTTTCATGTTAACATGCCTACACAGCACTATGGTAATTTTGCTTTGTTTGGATTTGGAGGACTGAGTAATCAAGATCATGAAGCTAAAAAGGATTCAAGTTTGTGGTTAAGTGATTATGATAAAAGAAATAGTTCTTTTGTGTCCAATACAGGTGCAATGGGTATAAATCACTTGTTTCATGTAGGCAGGTCTTCATACTTCAAATCGGCATTGGTTTTGAGTGGAAGCTCACATCGTTTTGATGCAGAAGAATTGAGTTTTAATGCCATTATTCCGAAAGCATATCAAGAAAAATTCAAGCAGAATAAAATAATAATCAGTTCTACTTTACATACTAAAATCAATAGCAAGAATCAAATCAGAGGTGGTATCATTTACACGCGTCATTACTTTCAACTGCTTCAACAAATGAGGGAAAACAATCAGGAAGACTATTTCATTCATATTCAACAAAACGGAGCTTCATCTTTGTTTCAAGCCTTTTCTCAATGGCAATTTAAACCTTCGGAAAGATGGGTGTTTCAAGCAGGGTTCCATACCATGTATTTGACATTCAATCAAAGCAAATCATTTGAGCCTAGAGGATCTATTAAATACCACCTATCTTCTAAGCATGGTATTAGTTTTGGTTATGGTGTACATGCACAAACACAAGCAATCGGACTTTATTTTGTTAAAACTAAACTGGATGATGGCACATTTGTCAATCCAAATGAAAAATTAAAATTAAATAGGGCTCAGCATTTTGTACTGAGCTATGATTGGATGCTTTCAAATTATACCAAATTAAAGTTTGAAACCTATTATCAATTCCTTAATCATTTGCCAGTATCATCGCGTAATAATAGTACCTTTAGTACAGTCAATAGTGTAAATGGATTTGTTAATGATAGTTTGGTCAGTAATGGCCTGGGAGAAAATAAAGGTATTGAATTGAGTCTTGAGAGATTCATGCACCGTGATTTTTATTATCTGTTGTCTGTTTCCATCTATGATTCTAAATACAAAGCCGCCAATCAACAATGGTACCATACCAGGTTTAGCGGACAATTTAATATCACCTTTACCACTGGCAAAGAGTGGAACCTATCTGAGAAATTTGGAAAACGAGTAGTTGGAATGAATATCAAACTTATTTGGGCTGGTGGACAAAGAACAACACCCATTGATATTGAATTATCTAGGTTAGCAGGCGAAGCAATTTATGTTGAGCCATTGGCATTTACTCAGCAAAATCCTAATTATTTCAGGACAGATGTGAGAGTTTCTCTTAAGAAAAACAAAGCCAAATCAACATCAATCTGGAGTTTAGATATTCAAAACATCAGTAACCATCAGAATATTGGAGGGAATTATTATGATCTTAAAACCCAAAGCATCAAGAATTGGTACCAAGCACCATTGATACCAGTATTGAGTTATAAAATTGAATTTTAGTTCCTACTAAGTTTGATTTGCTGAACTCAATCTTGCTTGATAATTCTTATTTTTGTTAAAATTCTTGTATGAGTAACAAAAATAAAAAAAGAGATGGAGTTGTATATTCAACTGATGACTCATTTGAATATGCAGAATTTTCTGAAGAATCAGTTGATACCTTGCCCAATCAACAACAAAACCTGAAAATATTTTTAGATAGGAAAGGCGGAGGTAAACTTGTGTCAAGAATAAATGGATTTATTGGTTCTGAGGATGATTTAACCCAATTAGGCTCCAAGCTTAAAAAGTTTTGCGGAGTTGGTGGAAGTACCAAAGATGGAGAGATATTGATTCAAGGTGATTTTAGAGATAAGATTTTAACTTGGTTACTCAAGGAAGATTATAAAGCAAAAAAGGCAGGAGGATAATCATGAAATTGAATCCCCTAAAAAGTGGTTTTCCGTTTAGGTTATTAAACCAGGTATCCATCTTAAGAAGTGGGGAATCTTATTTTCATACTTTACTACATCAGATTCAAGAG
>JBMLPO010000417.1:0-12274 GCA_049242065.1 Bacteroidia bacterium | reverse complement strand
AATATGAAAAAAATAATGACCTTCATGATGGTGTTCTTGAGCAACTTACTCATGGCACAAAATGTTGAACTAGCTTCAAACAATTCCACAAAAAGTAAAGCGGTTATTAGTTGGGAAAAAACCAAACAAGATTTAGGGAAAATACCACAAGGAAAACCGGTGAGCATTACTTACGAATTCACCAATACAGGTAATGCACCTTTAATCATTGCATCGGTGAGTCCCTCTTGTGGATGCACTACTAACGACTTTACAAAAAACTCTATTGCACCAGGGAAAAAGGGCTTTATTACTTTAACCTTCAATGCCGCCATTGCAGGAAGTTTTACAAAAAGTGCAACTGTTAATACCAATGCTGAGCCTGGCCAAATTCTCCTATATTTCAATGGAGAAGTTGTTTCAGAAAATACTTCTAGATAAAATTACAATTACTCAAGTTTGCATAAGCCTGTCCAAATTACTTATATTGGGCAGGCTATACAAACAATGGACTGGATAAGTGTAATATCAAAAGGGCTTTTAACAGGATTGATTCTAACCCTCTCTTTTGGGGCAGGATTTTTTGCATTGGTTCAAACCAGCATCTCAAGAGGCACTCATAAAGGTCTATTGATTGCAGTGGGAGCCATGATAAGCGATGCCATGTATATTTTTATGGCGCTTTTTGCCACTTCTTTTATAAGTGAGGAATTACCTAAATACGACAAATGGATTCGGATTGCGGCTTTGGTTTCATTCATATTGATTGGTATCAGAACCATCATCAAATCAAGTAAAGTTTTACAAACAGGTGATATAGGAGAAAAACCCAATTATTATTTTATCAGTAAAGGTTTTTTATTGAATAAACTAAATCCAATGATCCTGATTACTTGGATAGGCATTACGGCTTATTTAAGATCTTCTTTACTTTATGATTTACCCCATTTAATCACATTTTTTATGGCAGTCATGATCAGTGTTTTTGGAACACAGGCTGCTATTTGTTACTCTTCAAATAAGATTAAAAGTGTGCTCTCAGAACAGTTTATACACAGGATGAATATTTTGATTGGAATATTGTTCATAGGGCTAGGACTCTTGATATTCTTTTCAGGAGGAAGTACCGAGGAAGGAATTGAGAAGGCAAAAGACCTACTTCAATAGTATTTTAAGGAAATCTAATGTTTGCCAAATCAATGAGATTGTTTACTTTGTAAAGACATTTGATTCGACAAACAATAAGATCTGAGATGAAAAAAATATTACTCGCGCTTGTACTCAACATTTTTGTACTACACTCCTATTCTCAAAGGGTATTAACCATTGAGGAAGGTTTAAAATTGGGTAATGTAAGTACAATAGGTTTTGTAAAAGAAACCAATAAAAATTTTGATAGTATTTACTTCAATACGGGCTATGACCATGTTTGGGATTTCACCAATGAAAACTGGAATTCTGAAATGGTAAACTATGGCTTTAGGTATTCATACTTGAGTGATATAACAGCCATGCATTATACTTGGATGAATGAATATTGCGAAACACCTGTTCCAAGAAATCTATTTTACACCTACAATGCTGTTAGAGATACTTTGTTCCTAGATGCTTATATGGATGGTATTCATTTAATGAAATACCCACAAAGAGTTCCCTATCTCACCTATCCAATGAACTATTTGGATACCATAGTCAACTATACACCACAAAGACAAAATTCAACCAATCCTTTTTTACCTATTGGCAATGTGACCTCGGTGGCTATGTATGATGGATATGGAACATTAAAAACTCCTCAGCATACATTCGACAGTGTATTTAGAATTACCAGAGCTCAGATAGATAGCGTTTATTTGGGACCTATCTTGTTAAAAAATCCAGGTATGGTGGAGATGATATGGGTACAAGCGAATGTAGGTTTACCTTTACTAAGAATTATTGAACAAGAGAATGGATACTTGGTATATTATTCTGATACATTAGGTCAAACTTTAGGCATCAATAAAAATGAATTAAACCGTTTGGTTCAAGTCTATCCAAATCCATTCAGAGACGAAATCAACGTAGAAGTAAGTGGTCATGCCATTCAGAAAATGGTATTAAGCGACATGAGCGGAAAAGTATTAATTGAACAAGAGGGCACAAACAATAACCTACAAACGGCCATGCTACCTGAGGGTATTTATTTACTCGAAATTGAAATCAAATCGGGTGAACGAATATTTAGAAAAGTAATGAAGTAGGACTTAACTCCAAACTTTCGTACCCTCTGTGCAATTGGTACAGATATCTATTTCTTTTCTTGATTGAAGGATGGCTTTCCTAAAATTCTTATATGAATCATTTTGCCATACTTCCTTAAAGGTTTGTGAACTTACATCACCAAAACGATGTGTGGCATCCTTATCAAAACAACAAGGAACAACAAGTCCATCCCAGGTGATAACAGAACCACGCCATAAACGCCAGCATTGGTTCAATAGTTTATTCTTGATTTGGTAACCGTTTTCTGTTTTGGTATAACGACTCAATTCTTCATTTTCTGGAATAAATTCATCTGAACTTTGGTAGTCATAAATCTGCGCCGTTTTGATTCCCAATTCATCAACACCGATTTCTTTAGCCATTTTCTTTACTTCAGGAATCTGGTGCTCATTGTGTTTAAATGCGATGAATTGCCAAATGATATGTGGTGTAGAAGAATTGAGTTGCTTTTTCCATTTCACTAGGTTCCTGGTTCCTTCTAAGACCTTATCTAAATTACCACCAATTCTATATTTGCTATATGCATCTTGTGTTACACCATCAATAGAAACAATTAATCTGTCGAGGCCCGATTCAACCGTAGCCTTCGCCATTTCATCAGTAAAATAATGTGCATTACTAGAGGTGGCAGTATAAATATTTTTATCCGAAGCATACCTAACAAACTCAAGGAATTTTTTATTTAAAAAGGGTTCACCTTGAAAATACAAAATCAACCAAATTAAATCATGATGCACTTCATCAATAATCTTTTTGTACATAGGTAAATCGAGCATACCGGTATTACGTGTAAACTCTCTTAAACCACTAGGACATTGCGGACATCTTAAATTACAACTGGTAGTTGGCTCAATCTCTAGGGTCATGGGCATACCCCACTGATAATGGCGTTTGGTAATTTTCGATAATTGGTATCCGGCATACAAACGGATTGCATTACCAATACGTCTTGTACTTAGTTTGGAAAGTAAATTGATGCCGTCTTTAAAACTTCTATTCATGTGCCTGCTTGGCTGCAATTATAGGTTGAAAGAACAAGAATACATTAGACTTGCTGCTATAATTAAATATCTGGAAGAAATCTTTGACAAATACTAACCAAATAAGTGATTCAACAATTCTTCTATTTTGGCAATTTGTACAATATTGATTCCATGATGTTGGCTAGGTAGTTTATTGAACTTAGATAAATAAATGGTTTTGAATCCTAGTTTTTCTGCTTCAGAAATTCTTTGTTCAATACGTGTTACTGCTCTAATTTCACCACTTAAACCCAATTCACCAACAAAACAAATTTCATGGTCAACGGGCATACTTTCGTAACTAGAAACAATTGAAGCAACTATACCCAAATCAATTCCTGGATCTTCAATCCTGAGACCACCCGCAATGTTCACAAATACGTCCTGCATGCCCATACGAAGTCCGCATTTCTTTTCTAGTACAGCCAACAACATATTCAAACGTTTGCTATCATACCCATTTGAATTACGCTGAGGAGTTCCATAAACAGCTTGACTTACCAAGGCTTGTGTTTCTATCAGTAAAGGCCTCATCCCCTCAAGTGAAGCAGAAATGGTAATCCCACTTAAGGCCTCATCACGTTGAGAAATCAAGACCTCAGAAGGATTACTTACTTCTCTTAATCCACCTGCTTGCATTTCATAAATACCAATTTCATTTGTTGAACCAAATCTATTTTTAGTGCTTCTTAGGATCCTATAGATATGATGTCTATCCCCTTCAAACTGCAAAACAGTATCAACCATATGTTCCAATAACTTAGGACCAGCTAAGGTTCCATCTTTGGTGATATGCCCAATTAAAAAAACAGGAGTACCCGATTCTTTAGCATAACGAATCAAGTCACCGGCAGTTTCTTTGATTTGAGAAATGCTACCAGGCGTTGAATCAATTAAATCACTTTGTAAGGTTTGAATGGAATCAGCAATTACCAAATCAGGTTCTAGTTGCTGTAGTGCTTTTCCAATTTTCTGTGTACTCGTTTCGGTAAATAAATAACAATCCTCATTCTGAAAAGGAATTCTTTCTGCACGCATTTTTATCTGACGTTCACTCTCCTCTCCAGAAATGTACAAAACCTTTTTGTTTTTAAAACGCAAAGCTAACTGCAACATCAAAGTAGACTTCCCTATTCCAGGTTCACCGCCAACCAAAATTACAGAGCCTGGCACCAAACCACCACCAAGTACTCGAGACAATTCCTGGTCATCTATAGTCAATCTTTCCTCATTCCCTTTTTCAATTTCATTGAGCAATAAAGGCTGTAAACTCTTTTTGGTTTTTTCAGATTTCCAAGTGCTTTTAAAATCAGGTTTATCTTTATGAATCACTTCTTCTACATAAGTATTCCATTCGCCGCAAGCCGGACATTTTCCTACCCATTTGGCAGCAGAAGCTCCACAATTTTTACAAAAGAATGTTGTTGATGTTTTTGCCATGAAAGGCGAAAATACAATGATTTTTCGGGATGTAAATTTTAAAAATGTAGTAATCCTGGTAAATCAAAATGAAAGAGCTCCTTCAAACCATAAATCAATAAGGTCCAAAACACCAATGAAACAAACATATACCATTTGATTCTCCACTTATTGGGTTCGATAGCGCTTGCTAGGATGGTACCAACAGGCATGGTTAAAATCAAGGGTGTTAAAAAAGCAATACCATATAATTCGTACTCCTTCACAATTTTCACAATGATTCTTTTGGTTTTACTGAATTTCACAGGCTTGTTTTTCTTTGGAAAAAACTTCCTAAAAACATGCATGATTAAATCCCATAAATACAAATAAACAACCACACCTATCATCCCTCCTCCCACAACTCCAATCAGCACTTCAATTAAATTAAATCCGGAAGCCAAGGCCAAGCCAAATCCAATCACATACTTAATGGCACTCCATGCCATTACCAACAAAAACTTCCAGATGATTTCCATCCTTATTCAGTTTTTTTATTTTGCTTTTTAGGCGACTTTTTGTCTTTATTACTTTTTGCAGCCTTAGCTTTTACCGATTCTACTTTTACGGTAACTGATTTGGTTTTAGTTGATTTTTCTTTTTTCGACTTACTCTTCTTAGACTTTTTTGCCGCAGCTAAACGTCCTGGCGGCTCTTCAAAATAAGACTTGATAGCTTGACGGACATTGCCATACTTTAACAGCAGTTCTTTGGCTTTTGCAAAAGGAATTTTTAATTCATCCATGATCATACGTGCACCTCTGTCTTCTAGTTTGTGATTACTCAACTGCATGTCAACCATTTTATTGCCCTTCACTCTTCCTAGTTTAATCATGATACTGGTACTAATCATGTTTAAACAAAGCTTTTGTGCAGTGCCAGCTTTCATGCGTGTACTACCTGTAACAAATTCCGGACCAACAATGATTTCAATCGGATATTTTGCTATGGAAGCAATTTTACTGCCTTTATTACAAACAATACAGGCAGTATCCACACCATTTTTGTTAGCTGTTTCTAAAGCAGATGCTACATAAGGTGTGCTACCGCTTGCAGCAATGCCTATCAAAACATCCTTTTTAGAAATTTTATATTCCTTTAAATCTTTCCAAGCTTGTGTAGTTGAATCCTCTGCAAATTCAACGGCCTTCCTAATCGCAGCATCACCACCCGCTATGAGTCCAACCACCAAACCATGAGGAACACCATAAGTTGGGGGACATTCACTTGCATCAACAATGCCTAATCGACCACTAGTACCTGCGCCTATGTAAAATAAACGACCTCCATTTTTTAATTTTTCAGTAGCCATGTTCACTACTTTTTCAATTGCAGGAATCACTTTGGCAATAGCCAATGGCACGGTTTGGTCTTCTTTGTTGATGTTCTTCAACAAATTACGTGTGCTCATCTTCTCTAAATTATTATACTTTGAAGATGATTCAGTTGTGAGCTTAGTTGTAGTTTTAGTCATGAAGGTATTGAAAGAAACGAGACTGGATTATATTTGTAAATTCACTTCAAAAATATGTCAAATCAAATCAATAAATGGCAACCCCTTATCTACGCATTGTTACTATCTTTCGGAATTGGTCTTGGAATGATACTCAGACCAGCTGGAAACATTGTTTCTATTGGTGGCAATGAAGGTAAAATCAATGAATTATTAAAAATCATTGAGCAATCTTATGTTGATTCAATTGATGTAACAGATTTGGAGAAAGAAACCATTAATGGACTATTAGCCAAACTCGACCCGCATTCAGTATATATTCCGGTTGAGGATTTGAAACAAGCCAATGAACAATTAGATGGCAATTTTGAAGGCATTGGTGTAGAGTTCAATATCATTAATGATACCATCATGGTGGTGGCTGCACTCAATGGCGGACCGGCACAAGAGTTGGGAGTGCAGCCTGGCGACAGAATTATCAAAGTAGATTCAAGCGTTGTGGCTGGTAATGGAATCACTTCAGAAAAAGTATTCAAACTGCTAAGAGGTAAAGGTGGATCGAAAGTCAATGTGTTGATTTATCGTCCTTCTAATAAACAAAAAATTCCTTATGAAATTACCCGTGGCACCATCCCTATCTATAGCGTGGATGCGAGTTATATGGTGAATGAAAAAACTGGTTATATTAAAATCAGTCGCTTTGCAGAAAAAACTCATGATGAATTTCTGAGCGCATTTAATGAATTAAAGGCTGAAGGATTGGAAAATTTAATCCTTGATTTGAGAGGCAATCCGGGTGGCTATTTAACAACAGCTACCAAATTGGTAGATGAATTTTTAGGTGATAAAAAACTCATGGTATATACCAAAGGATTAAACAAACCAAAGGCAGAATATTTCACTGAAACAAGAGGTGTATTTGAGACAGGTAAATTGGCCGTTTTAATTGATGAAGGCTCTGCCTCTGCTAGTGAAATCTTAAGTGGCGCCGTACAAGATTGGGACCGTGGAATAATTGTAGGAAGAAGAAGTTTTGGTAAAGGATTGGTACAAGAACCCTTTGAATTAAAAGATGGTTCTGCAGTAAGACTTACAGTAGCTAGGTATTATACGCCAAGTGAAAGATGTATTCAAAAATCTTATGAGAGTGCATTAGACTATGAACACGACTTATTAACCCGATATGAAAGTGGCGAACTTGAAGACCAGAAAAAAGAAGCCATATTTGATTCAACACCTTATTTCACTAAAGTAAAAGGAAGAATTGTATATGGTGGTGGTGGAATTTATCCTGATGTATTTGTTCCGCTTGATACAAGTTTTAGCAGCAGGTTTTTAACTGAAGTAGCATCCAATGCATTGATAGGAAAATTTGCTTACGACTACTTAGATAGAAATCGCAGCAGCATCACCTCCATCAAAGAATTAGATACCTATGCAAAAACATTCACTATCAGTAATGAGGCTTATCAAGAATTTATTCGCTTTGCTGTTTCACAAGGTTGTCAAACCCCATCAGCAGCTGATAGTAAAAAATCTGAGTCCTTTATCAAACTTCAAATCAAAGCCCTCATGGCTCGTCAGATTTGGAGAGATAAAGGTTATTATATGGTGATTCAACAAAACGATAAAGGTCTAAAAGCCGCTATAGAAGCCTTATCGAAAGCAGAATAAGGTTTATTCTGCTTTTTCACTTAGATCGAGATTTGCAGGTAAAAGAAAACTTACATATTTGATATTTCTACCCTTGGCGTGAAATAATTTTTCATAATGTGTTCTGATTTCTTTTACATACTTATCTACCGTATTTGAACTGTAAACATCGTATTCTAATTGTAAAATGGGAACATTCATTTCACGAAAAGTTTCAATGGTATAATCAAACAAAGCATCATCATCTGTTTTAAAATGAAGCACTCCGTTTGGTTTAATAACTTGTCTATATAATTCCAAAAAATTACGATGCGTTAATCTGTGTTTTTCGTGTCTATCTTTTGGAAAAGGATCGGGGAAAGTAATCCAGATTTCATCGGCTTCACCTTGTTGAAATATCTCAGGTAATTTCTGAACAATCATTCTGATAAAACCCACATTGGTTCTGCCCAGCTCTTGTGCTATTTTAGAGCCCTTCCACATGCGGTTGCTCTTCAAATCAATTCCAATAAAATTCTTTTCAGGAAATGCGCCTGAAAGTTCTACCGTATACTCACCTTTACCACAGCCCAATTCTAATACAATGGGATGTTCATTTTTAAAAACCTGAGACTTCCATTTACCTTTTAATTCGTAAGGAAAATCGAAACAATTAGGAAACGTTTTAAATTCTGCGAAACGTCGAAGTTTATCTTTCAAATGACAAAAAAATTATGAATGAGAATCAGAAGACTTATTTATAAAACCAATAGATGATGGTTTTAAGAGTAATTGCAACATGGGACCTGCCATAATAGAAGTTACAACAGCCATGATTACAATTGCAACGAATAAAGGTTCACCAATGAGTTTGGCCTGTAGTGCCAAAGTGGCCAAAATAATTTCCATTGCGCCACGGGCATTCATTCCAAACCCAACAGCCAATGCTTCTTTTTTGCTTAAACCGCCCCAAAGCGCACCCAGTCCTGCTCCTAACAATTTACAAACTACAGCAAGGAATAAAACCAAAACTACAATTTGAAGATTAAAATTGGCTAAGAAATTCACTTTAAATCCAACAGAAATAAAAAACAATGGAGCGAAAATATTGGTCACAAATTGATGAACAATGTCTCTGGTTTTTTCTGTTACATGTACAGAATCACCAATGGCAATACCCATTATAAAAGCACCAAAAATGGCATGTATACCTGCATATTCGGTAAAAGCAGCACCAAGAAAAGCTAATCCCAACGAGATAGACAAAAAGCCACCAGGCCAGGTGAAATTTTTCTCAGCCCATGGAAGTGATTTATTGATAAGGAATCTACCTAAGGTTAACATACCCACAGCATACAAAAGCGTAAGTCCGAGGGTATAAATAAAGTCGATACCCTGTGCCGACTTATTCATCATTCCAAGGATAACCGAAAATAATAACCAGCCAATTAAATCATCAAACATTGCAGCTGCAATAATGATCATTCCAATACGTGTTCTGAACAAACCCAAATCCATGAGTGTTCTTGCTATAACAGGCAAAGCAGAAACAGCCATAGCAGTTCCGATGAACAAACTAAATGGTAAAACATTGTTCATATCGGTTTCACCAAACCAAGTATAAAAATACCGAGCAGTAAAATAACCGAGACCCATAGGAATCACCAAACCTATAAGGCTTGTTTTAAAAGCAACTGCACCTTGTTGTCGAATAATAGACAATTCTACTTCCATACCAGCAACAAACAACAACATGATGACCGAAATGGTGGTTAATGCATTTAAAGCAATTCCAACATTCCCGGTACTCATATAGAAATAATGTGAAACCTCAGGATAATAATTTCCTAATAAAGTAGGACCCAACAATACCCCTGCTATCAACTCTCCTACTACCAAAGGCATTTTAAATTTCCTGAAAAATTCACCCACCAAACGGGCAGCAATGAGCATGCTGCCAATGCAGAAAATAAATTGAATCAGTTCGTGGTGGCTGAGTTTACTCAAGGGAATTATTGGTTATAAGTTGTTTCTTGAACGATTAATAAATTACATGGTAAATCTGCTAAAGCAAATTCAATATCATGAGGGAATACCCTGTCGATTAAATTCAATTGTTTATCAGGGGAATTTAAAACCAATAAATCAGCATTTTTATCTCTAGCAAACTTACTGATCACATATCCAGGTTTTCCTTCAATTCTTTCTGTATGGATGAGTAAACCACGGCAATCTTTACATTTTAAAATCTCTTGTAATTTTTCATCCTCTTCTTTCAAAAACTCTTCTCTCAAAGCTTCTGCCTCTGCTTGTTTTAATTCTTCATGACGTAACAAAGCCATTTTACTCAGGTCCATTTCCTGCACAATATCAATCCACTCGGCACCATAAGCTCTTCCCATAGCAATAGCAGTTGCAATGGTGTATTCTGATTTGGGATGATCACTACCTTCAACCACAATATGCTTAAATCCCGAAGGATGGATATTGGGCTCGGTTAACATGAGCATACTGCATTTGGCCTTTCTACTTAACTGACGAGCTACCCCGCCCAAGAAATATTTCAATAGACTCTCTTTCTCTAAGGCACCTGCAACAATGAGGTCTACTTCCTCTTCTTGACAAACCCTTAGAATGGTATCTACTGGATCACCTGTTTCCCAAATGGTCTTATTTCCTACTTTATCAAGACCAAAGCGATGCAATAAATGTTTGAGATATTGCTCCTCTTGTAATGATTTTTTTCCGACATGAATAAACAGCATTTGGGCTTCTAAATTATCCTGCAAATGACGCGCCTCCGCCAGCAAAGCCTCGCAACGCGGTGAAAAAGCCACTGCTATTGCAATTTTTTTGAATGGACTATCAACAGATTTCATGCAGCAATAATAAGGAATTAGCCAGTATTTGCAGTGAATCTGCATTTTGGGAATATTTTGGGGAATGTCTTTAATTAGAAATGCCTAAACTTGCAGCGCTATTATGGATAAAGATACGCTTTTAGAGGCCTATACACTCATGTGCACAGCGCGTGCAATGGCTGAAATTTATGATGCCAACAGGCCAATTACAAAATATGTTCACTCAACAAGCAGGGGTCATGAGGCCATACAACTTGCGGTGGGTATGCAATTACAAGCCCAAGATTATGCCTCACCTTACTATAGAGATGAAAGCATGTTATTGGGAATGGGAATGAGTCCTTATGAACTCATGTTGCAATTGCTAGCTAAAGCAGAAGATCCCTTTTCGGGAGGCAGAACCTATTACTCACATCCCAATTTAAAAAGAGATGGTTTCCCAAGAATGCCCCATCAAAGCTCGGCAACGGGTATGCAGGCCATTCCTGCAACTGGTATGGCTCATGGTATTGCCTATTTAGAGAGCCAAGGATTAATAGATGAAGACGAAAGACCTGTGGTGGTTTGCAGTTTTGGCGATGGCTCGGTAACGGAAGGTGAAGTGGCAGAAGCCTTTCAAATGGCTGTATTAAAGCAATTACCTATTTTTTATTTGGTTCAAGATAATGACTGGGGCATTAGTGCATCAGGTGCTGAAATGCGCGCCATGGATGCTTATGAATATGCAGCAGGATTTAAAGGATTAGAAAGAATGAGAGTAGATGGAAGTGATTTTAATAAATCATGGACTGCTGTTATTCAATGTATGGATTATGTACGTGAGAAAAGAAAACCTATCTTACTTCATGCAAAAGTTCCTTTACTTGGCCATCATACCTCTGGTGTAAGAAAAGAGTGGTATAGAACAGAAGACGATTTAAAGAAACATGGTAAACAAGACCCACTCGACAAAATGTATGTTCATTTGGTGAGCTTGGGTATTAGTGAAGAAGAATTACAAGAAATCTCTCAAATAGAAACAGATAAAGTTGCACAGCAATTTAAATTAGCTGTTGAATCACCAGACCCAGCACCTTCTAGTGTGATGGATCATATCTATGCACCAAGTGGCGCGACAGAAGAAGTAGGAATTAGAAAGCCAGAAGGCAAAGAACCGGTGGTGATGGTAGATGCAGCTTTACATGCGGTTGATGAGTTGATGAATAAACATCCTGAATGTTTATTTTATGGACAAGATGTTGGATTGAGACTCGGAGGCGTATTTAGAGAAGCCGCAACCTTGGCTGCAAAATATGGTGAAGAACGTGTATTCAATACACCTATTCAAGAAGCTTATATAGTTGGCTCAACAGCCGGTATGAGTGCTGTTGGAGCAAAGCCAATTGTTGAAATTCAATTTGCAGATTATGTATGGACCAGTGTAAACCAATTGGTTTGTGAAATCACCAAATCGAGTTACCTCAGTATGGGTAAATATCCAGTGAGTTGTATCATTAGAATTCCTATTGGTGCTTATGGTGGCGGAGGTCCTTATCATTCGGGCAGTATTGAATCTACCTTATTGACATTAAAAGGAATCAAGATTGCATATCCAAGTAATGCAG
>JBMLPO010000416.1:0-5720 GCA_049242065.1 Bacteroidia bacterium | reverse complement strand
AACCCTGAAGATATGCCTGTTTACGGAACCATTGCCTCACAGTTTAATGATCCGGGTATGAACAGACTTTATAAGGCCGTTATGGAAGTCATTAGAGAAAAGACTGGTGCTGACTTACAAACAACTTATGAAATTACGGATGAGATGAGTGAGAAGATTTTTATCATTCCTCCATCACGTACCCGTTATTTATCTGAAATTTCTGAGAATAACAGAAACTATGATAAATGGGTAAACAAACAAGTTGAAATAGCAGATAAATTATACAGCCTTCGCTCATCCATAGAGGTTATTCAATCAGGCAAACTCGAAGACAAAGACCGCCTTGTTAAAAGTTTGGAAGAAACATATCATGAAATTGAATTAGATCTAGATCCAAGAAATAAAATTATTTTAAATACTTGGGAAGAGAAGAAGAAATTGTTCAGAGATGAATATTATATCTTTAAAGTAAGAGACAAAGAAATCAAAATTAAAACCCATAGTGAATCTCTTTCTCATACCATGATTCCTAAGGTTGCAGTGCCTAAGTTTAAGGGTTGGGGTGATATTTTAAGGTGGTCATTACAAGAAAATTTCCCTGGTGAATTTCCATATACTGCAGGGATTTATCCTTTTAAAAGAGAAGGTGAAGATCCAACTAGGATGTTTGCTGGAGAGGGTGGGCCAGAAAGAACCAATAAACGTTTCCATTACGTAAGTTTAGGTATGCCTGCTGCTCGATTGAGTACGGCTTTTGATTCGGTAACTTTGTACGGAAATGATCCTGACCATAGACCAGATATTTATGGTAAAATTGGTAATTCGGGAGTAAGTGTTTGGAGTTTAGATGCTGCTAAAAAATTATACTCAGGATTTAACTTAGCCGATCCAAAGACATCAGTATCCATGACTATTAATGGTCCTGCTGCCATTATTTGTGCCTTCTTTATGAACGCTGCCATTGATCAGCAATGCGAACTGTATATCAAAAAGAATGGCTTAGAAGAGGAGATTAATCAAAAGATAGATGCCATCTACAAAGCAAAAGGAACACCACGTCCAAGATACAATGGTCCACTTCCAGAAGGAAATGATGGATTGGGCTTGATGTTATTAGGTGTAACAGGCGATATGGTATTACCAGCTGATGTATATCAAAGCATTAAAGTAGCAACTTTAAAACAAGTAAGAGGAACTGTTCAAGCTGATATTTTAAAAGAAGACCAAGCACAGAATACTTGTATATTTAGTACAGAGTTTTCATTGAGAGTAATGGGTGATGTACAGCAATATTTTATAGATAATGGTGTGCGTAATTTCTACTCTGTTTCAATTAGTGGATATCATATTGCAGAAGCAGGAGCCAATCCAATCACACAATTGGCATTAACACTTTCTAATGGATTTACTTTTGTAGAATACTACTTAAGTCGTGGCATGAACATAGACGATTTCGCGCCAAATTTATCTTTCTTCTTCTCAAATGGTATCGATCCTGAATATTCAGTAATTGGTCGAGTATCGAGAAGAATTTGGGCAAAAGCCATGAAGTTGAAATATGGTGGTAATGAAAGAAGTCAAATGTTGAAATACCATATTCAAACATCAGGTAGATCCTTGCATGCACAAGAAATTGATTTCAATGATATCAGAACAACGCTACAAGCTTTGTATGCTATTTATGATAACTGTAATTCTCTTCATACCAATGCATATGATGAAGCTATCACTACACCAACAGAGGAGTCGGTGAGAAGAGCTATGGCTATTCAATTAATCATCAATAGGGAATTGGGATTGGCCAAAAATGAAAATCCATTACAAGGTTCATTCATTATTGAAGAATTAACTGATTTGGTTGAAGAAGCTGTATTGTCTGAATTTGATAGAATCACTGAAAGAGGAGGTGTTTTAGGTGCTATGGAAACCATGTACCAAAGAACTAAAATTCAAGAAGAAAGTTTGTATTATGAAATGCAAAAACATACTGGTGAATTCCCAATCATAGGTGTGAATACATTCTTGTCGAGCAAAGGTTCTCCAACAGTATTACCAAAAGAAGTGATTCGTTCAACAACAGAAGAGAAGGAATACCAAATTGAAATGTTGAATGTATTGAAAACAGTAAATGAAGATAAAGGGAAAGAAATGTTACATCGCTTACAGCGTAAAGCCATTTTAAACCAAAATATTTTTGAAGAATTGATGGAAACGGTTAAATATTGTTCATTGGGACAAATAACCGCAGCCTTATTCGAAGTCGGTGGACAATACCGTCGTAATATGTAATTTCCACAGTGTTCCCTGTATCACCGCGATTCATCGCGGTGATGAGTGCAGTGATGAGTGCAGTGGACACGTGATGAATCTTGTGTTTACGTATCGATTTGTTGAGTAAGACACGTGATGAATCGTGTGTTTACTGAATATTTGTTTAATAAGATTATTTAATGTTTCAGATGAAATTCAACCTCAAAACCAACCTTGGCAAATTCAGATTAATTGCCTTTTTAGAAGGTATATCATTTATAGTATTAGTATTTATTGCGATGCCACTGAAGTATGGATTGAACATGCCATTATTTGTTAAATACTTTGGTTGGGCTCACGGATTGTTGTTTGTGATTTATATGATACTGTTATTACAATGTATCTTTGAGTATTCGTGGAAATTTAGTAAAATATTGCTAGCTTTTTTCGCAGCATTACTTCCATTTGGAACATTTTATTTAGAAGCCAAACTCAAAAAGGAAGAGTTATCATAAATAAGAAATAGGCAACTCAATACAAACACAAGTGCCAGAATTTGCATCACTTGATATGCTTAGATTTCCTTTGTTTTCAATAACAAAATCTCTAGAAATCATCAAGCCGATTCCAGTACCTTTTTCTCCACTTGTGCCTAGTTTTGAGGGGCCTAAATTTCCTTGGTTTATTTGTTCTACTTCTTTTGCATTCATTCCAGTTCCGAAGTCATGAATAAATAGTTTGAATTTATTCTCAACTATCTTGGAATAAATTCTTATAGTTCCTCCAGTAAAGCTAAATTTTATTGCATTGTTGAAGATATTTCTAATGACCATATCTATTTGAGGATGGTCTGCATATATCAATTGATTTTCTTCAATTTCAAACAAAATCTTAATGCCTTTGGATTCCCATTGTGGTTTGAATAATTGAATATTTTGATTCAGAATCTGATAGATGTTTATATAATCTGGCTTGGAGTTAAATTCACCTGAAATTCTTGCTTTAGACCAATTTAAAAGGTTTTCTAATAAATGGTTGAGATTGCTGAATTTTTCAATTAATGAATCCTTTATAAATAAAAACTCTTCTTTATCAATCTGATTTTCATCTAGCAAATACAAGGTTTGTTGCAAAGAAACCAAAGGACTTTTTAAATCATGAGACAAAATAGAAAAGGTTTTGTCTTTGATATCATTTAATTTCTTTAGCTGATTTGTTTGGATATTTAATTCCAATGCCTGTTTTGATATAATAAGATTATCCGCAATTTTTGCTTTTCTACTTCTGATAACTAGGAATAGGATGATTGAAATTCCAAGAATAAAAAATACAAGTAGACCCATGATAAGGGTGTTTCTTACTGAAATAATATTGGCTAATTCTTTTTCTTTTTCGAGTTGATTGATCTGAGATTGTTTCTGTGAAAGGCGATGTTCAAATTCTAAGTTTTTGATTTTCTCTTCCGAGTTTTCAATCATTAATTTGTCTTCTATAACATCTATTTTTTCGAAAATTTCAGTTGCTTTTTTAAAATCACCAATCTCTTTGTAAGCATTATAAAGATTGGTATAGGCAGATACTAATATTGGCTTGAATTGGTTTGCTTCGCTTATTTCAATTCCTTTAATCAAATAGCGAATTGATGTTTGTAGGTCATTTTTATTTTTATAAACTTCAGCACAACCAATATTAGATGACGCTTCTCCTTCTAGGTCTTTTACTTTTTTACAAAGCTTTAAAGAGTTGAAAAAATAGTATTCAGCTTTGGAATAATTTCCCAATAAATTCTCAACTTCTCCAAGATTATTACAAGCAATAATTTCGTTGTTGAGGTTCTTTGATTGAATAGCATTCTCTAGTGATTTTTCAAATTCTCTTTTAGCATTTACCAAATCGTTTTGATAATAATATGTTGCACCCAAATTTGTTAAAATACTGAACTTCTCAGATTCTGAATGGGTATATTCCAGCCATTTTTCTGCTTGCTTTAGACATTGAATGGATTTATTGAAATTGGATTCTGAAACATAGATATTAGATAAGTTAACAAATGACCTAGCTACACTTATTGTATCAAAATTCTCTTGCTTCATTCTAATTGCTTGTAATAAGAGAAACCTACCTTCAGCATAATAACCAAATCTTAATTTGAGGTTTGCTATATTGTTAAAACTGCTTGCTATACCTAGTGAATCCTTGATACTTTCTCTTATGAATAAACTTTTGTTATAGAAGGACAGAGCAATTAGACTCTCACCTAAATTGGCATAATACACTCCAAAATTATTCAGACAGCTAGCTATTTGTTTAAGGTCATTTTTTTCTTTTGAAACCTTAAATGATTGATGTAGCCAATAAAAACTAGAATCAGATTGTTGGACATTAATATAAGCAGAAGCCAAAGTATTATAAACTCGAGGAATAAAAGAAGACGCGCCTAATTTTTCTTGTAAAATCTTTGCTCGGTTGGCAATGGGAACGCAAGAATCAAGATTGACGTATTGATAAGCTGTACTTAATTTAATTAGTGCATCTAGTTTGATTGTATCATCATTAGTGGAATAGGCATCTTTGTATTTATTTAAATAAAAGCTTGAGTTCTGAGCATAGGATTTTTTTATTATTCCAATTAGGAATAATGATACTAAAATTACCTTTAGATTGTTATTTATATAGGATGCGGTCAATTTTATTTAATGTGTTGTTTTTTGCACGTCAATTGTAAACGCAAAATACAATTCTAAGCATTAAAAAAAACCAAGAATAATATAAATAAAATCACAAAATATGTAATAAAATAGTTGTGAAGCTTTGTTTATGCAAGTATCCAGTTGAATTTGAATTCTGTATCAGGAATTTTCATTCTGTCAGATAATTTAGCTAATCTATCAGGTAATGAGATTAAATAATCACGGGCCTTTTCTCCATCCTCTTTTAAGCCTCTGATATTTTCAATTTCCCATTCGTTTACAAGACTTCTTAAAATATCTACGTAATCAGTAGCGGTGTAAACACCTAATCTTTGGGCACAATCAGAGAAACTAGAGAATGAATTTACCTTTTCACCTAATTCTCTTAGGTATTGTGCTGGCATCACAATTTTCTTTCTCATCATATCTTCAAATGCCAACATCATTTCATTAGGATCTATTTCGAATATTTTTGAGACGAAGTTTTTATAGGCTCTTGCATGACGTGCTTCGTCTGCTGCAACCAAACCGCATAGTTTTGAGAGAATAGTATTACCTTGTTGTTTAGCTAAACTTGCTACTCTTCTATGAGAAATATTGGTGGCTAATTCTTGAAATGAAGTATAAATGAAATTTCTGTATGGATCATCCGAAGCACCATTGTCAAATCCATCACGAATTAAATATTGTGTTGATGCTTCGAATTCGCGCATATTAATTCTTCCGCACAAATAAAGATATCTGTTTAATACATCACCATGTCTGTTTTCTTCGGCTGTCCAAGCACGAATCCATTTC
>JBMLPO010000415.1:0-2452 GCA_049242065.1 Bacteroidia bacterium | reverse complement strand
AATGATACACCAGGAGTATTATTGTGGAATTCAGCTACATTAACTTCAGTTGCTGGGGTGAATACCATTCCTGTAAATCCTGCTGTTCCTGTTTCTGGTACTTTCTACGTTGGTGTTCGTCAAGTAGGAACAACCAATGTGAATTTTGCTTACCAATCAGAGGAGCCAATTAGAAATCAAACTTTCTTCTATAAAGCGGTTACGGTTTCTTCTTGGGCTGATTTTGCCTCTACCAATTCAGCTTTCAGATTTATGGTTGAGCCTCGTTTAACTTTAGCAAACGATGTGGGTATGACAGATGTGGTTGCACCTTGTACACAAATAGTTCAAAATTCAGCTCCTATTGCTCCTGTTGTAACTATCTATAATTATGGTTTAAATGCCCAAGCTAATATTCCTATTACTTGCTCAATTACAGGTCCTACAACCTATTCACAGACCACTACTTTTGCTGGTCCAATTGCCAGCAATGGTTCGGCTGTTATTTCGTTTCCTACATTTAATCCTACCACAGTTGGAACTTACACTTTAAGGGCTTGGTCGTCTTTATCTACTGATGCAGAAAGAGGAAATGATACCTTATCATTTACTTTCACTGTTTCTAACTTGGCGGCTCCAACAATTGGCACTGGTTCAACAATACTCATGAATGGAACCAGTAATTTTATGTCGGTTAATGGTTTAGGTTCTTTAAATGTTGGTGGAAATAAATTAAGTGTTGAGGCTTGGGTTAGGCCATTATCAATCACTGGCAGAATGTCGATTTTTGCTAAAGATGCTGATACATTAACGCCTTCATATAATGTGGAAATCAATCAGGGTGGAAGTATTTCATTCACAACTGGAACATCAGCAGGTAATGTAACTTTAACATCAACTAAAACAGTATCACCTTTGATCTATTCACATATTGCTGCAGTCTATGATGGTGCTAAAATGAAATTATTAATCAATGGAGATACTGCTGGAGAGATTGCTCAAACTGGAAATATTCTTACTAATACTAATGATTTTTATATTGGATGTTCAGCTAATAAAAACCGTTTCTTTGGCGGTAATATAGATGAAATGCGTGTTTGGGATACAGTGAGAACTGATGCACAAATAAGAGCTAATATGCATAGCCGTCTTCCTAATTTAGCTAGTGCTAAACTAATTGGTTATTGGAGATTTGATGACAATATTGGTTTATTCGCTTCTGATGCCTCAGGAAATTGTAACTCAGCAAAAGGAAATGCGAATATTGCTTGGGCCAATTCTACTCTTCCTATTTATTCAAGTGTTGTTTACAATAACTTAGCTGCAAGTTTTAATGTGAATTTTACCAATGCAAAATTGAACCTAGAATTAATTAATTTGTCGGGTACCGGAAGTTTCGGGGCTTATTATTTCCCTGGAATTCCTTATGGAACATCACCAGTTACTTCGCCGGGTGGAATTACCAATGTACACGATAATTTTTGGTTGGTTTATAAATATGGAACATTCTCTTTCGATTCAGCTTTAGCAACCTTCCAATTGAATCCAGGTAATCTAAGTGCCAATGCAAATGTGAATAATGTTTTTGCATACAGCAGAAGTTATTTTGATGATGCCAATTGGGGTTTAATTCAAGGTTTCTTAGGTAGAGTTGATTCTGTTAACATTACCACCCAAAGAGTACGCGTTGTATTAGGTTCTACTACTCAATTTAATACACAATTCTCTATTGGCGCCAATAACAGTCCATTGCCTGTAACTTACACTCGCATCAATGCAAGTAAATTAGATGAAGGTGCTCTGATTAGTTGGACTACCGCATCGGAAATAAATAATAGTCATTTTATTGTTGAACGCTCTTCAAATGGTAAAAATTTCGAAGCTATTGCACAAATCAAAGGAATGGGTAATTCAAATAGAACAAATGATTACCAATACATCGATTTAGATGCATTCAATTTGGGTGCTAAAACAGTTTATTACAGACTTGTTCAAGTTGATTTTGATGGTACAAGTTCTGAATCAAAAATAGTAAGTGTTGTTTTAGATGAAAACCAAGACTTAGTTATTCATTCTGTTCAACCTAATCCATTTGAATCAGGTATTTCAGTAGGATATACCTTGCCAGGTTCTAGTGAGGTTGCTGTTGAGGTAATGAATATGAGTGGACAAACATTATTACAACGCAGGGTTCAAGGTAATGAAGGTTATAATCAATTAGTATTGCCTGAAACTTCAGACTTACCAGCAGGAATTTATTTCTTAAAATTGGGCTCAAACGGCAAAACAAGCCTAGAGAAACTAGTTAAGTTACAATAATTAGCCAAGTTTAAAAAATGGGGGGATTCGGAAACGAGTCCCCCTTTTTTTATTATTTTGAATGAATAGATTCATATTGAGTGGTTTAGCTAAACATATCTAAAAGTGCTAATTCATCCGCAAAACAATCCAACAACTTATCTGTATTTTATTT
>JBMLPO010000414.1:0-6122 GCA_049242065.1 Bacteroidia bacterium | reverse complement strand
CAATTTTCTTTTGATGAATGGATAACTAAAGATCGACAAGAGTAAAATAGCAGCACCTACATAAAAAGAAGGCGACATAATCTCAGATTCTTTGAATAGCAAAACTGAAAATACCACCCCATAAATGGGTTCTAAATTATTGGTGATGATGACGGTTAATGGATCAATCTTTTTGAGAATTTCAACACTCAATGTAAAAGCCAATGTGGTACAAAGCACACTGAGTATAAGCAGAAAAATTAAGTCGTTTGTATTGGGCAAATCAAATGGAATGAAACGGAGTCCCATACCACTCTGGTACAATTCTGCATAACTGATTCCACTCATCAAAAGAAAGGCACCTAAGAACTCAAATAAAGTAATTTGTGCAGAATCATATCGGTTGATTAAACTGCCATTATAAACCCCAAATAAAGCACCCAAAAGAGCCGCCAATATCCCAAAGATGATTCCCGAGAGATAGACGGTTTCTGCTTCGGATACAATCCACAATCCAATCATAATGACCAAACCATAAATCAAATCACCCCAAAAGAATTTCTTCTTGAGCATAATGGGTTGAAGCAAACTCGCAAACAAGGTAATGCTGCTGAATCCCATCATGGCAACAGATACATTGGATACTTTGATGGCATGATAAAAACAATACCAATGCGCACCCACCACAGTGCCCCATCCCAATAGTGGAAGAATTTGTTTGGCACTCAAATGAAAACTCACTCCCTTGAATCGGGCATAGGCATACAAACTCAACAAAGAAAAGAGGAGTCGCCACCAAACCAATTCAATAGCTTGTAGGCTGATGAGTTTACCCAATACAGGTGTAAATCCCCAGAGGAGAATAATAAAATGAAGGATGAGGTATTTATTGAACTTCAATTTATTTAGGTGCTGTTTTGAGCAGATAAAGCGCAATTAAAAAGAAGACAATGGTTGGAATCCAAACTGCCAAAGCAGGCGCCATTACCCCTGAATTACCCATGGTGCTGAATATTTGAATCACCAATAAATAAGAAAAGGTAATACCAATACCTATACCCAAATGAAAGCCTGTACCTCCCCTACTTTTTCTTGATGATACAGCAACAGCCAATAAAGTTAAAACAAAGAAAGCAACAGGAACCATGGTGCGTTTATACAATTCAACTTTGTATTTACTCACTTTGGGATTTCCTTTTTCTGTTTCTTTTCTGATGTATTCTGTTAACTCAGGATTGGTCATGGAAGATACATAATTGGTTTTTACAATGAACTCGTCCGGACTAATTTTCAGTACGGTATCCATCTTACTTCCTTTCACCAAAAACTCTCTTTCACCATCAAACAACCTGCGGGTATAACCCTCGAAAGTCCAACATGATTTTTCCTTGTTCCATAACAAACGATTGGCGAAAGTTCTTTCAACCAATTTGCCATCCTTTAATGATTCAAGCGTAAAATTAAAACCAACACTGTCTTCATAATTAAAAGACTCCATGTGGATGACATTGTTTTCATCCAGCATATTGAAGATATTGTTGTTTTGTGTTTGAACATGTTCATGAATCCAATCATCTTCAAACTTCAGTCGGTATTTATCGCAATATGGTAATACCTGCGTATTGAGTAAAAGGAAAACTAAAAAAAGCACCAAAGCTCCCAACATGTAAGGCTTGAGGAAACGTGGGTATTTGAGTCCGCTATTTAGTATGGCAATGATTTCTGTATTCTGAGCCAGTTTAGAATTAAAAAACAAAGTGCTTAAAAACACAAAAACTGAACTGAACAATCCCATAAAATAGGGAATGAAAAAAATATAATAATCAAAAATGAGTACACTCAAAGGAGGTTTCCTTTTGATGAAATCATCGATTTTTTCACTGATATCAATAAAAATAGCAATCAAAGTAAACAGCAATACTGAATAGAAAAAAGTTTGTAAATACTTCTTCAGTATGTATTTATCTAATATGCCCAGGCTGAAATAATCTTTCATGTTTTGTAACTGCAAGTATCAACTATAGCAAATTATTTGCCAAACTTAAATTTCAAAGAAACAGGAATGAAATTGATGTTTGATAAAAAACTAAGTACTAATTTTTGAAACAAACCATTCGAATTCACCTTGAAATACTTGGGTTTGGTTCTCATCATACAAATTAACTTGAATCAGCAATGAAAGCCTGGTTTTATGTAAGAGTTCATTTTTAATGGAATCGATATCACTACCTAACAATTCAGCCTTAGAGTAGATAGCACCCTTTGCAGGCTTTTTGTACTTCAACTCCGACTTCCTCAACAAAGGAAACATGTTTTTTGCCTCTGCTTCGAAATGAATTTGAAGGAAATGACCACATGTACCTTCTGCCAAAGCAAACAAAGCAGCAGCATGAACGGTTTGAACATGGTTGGTATATTGAACATCATCGGAGAGCTTGAGCAAATAAGCTGGTGAGTCAGAAACAGACAATCCAATTAAGCGATTAAAAGGTAATTCGGTGATATGCATATTTCAAAAGTACTATTTTTAGCGATAGCTGCTACTTGAATAAACTTGTTGAAGTCTCTATGTTTTTTACCTTTGCCCCTCATGAAATTTACAATTCAGGCAACAGACGCTTCATCAAAAGCAAGAGCAGGTGTAATTGAAACCTCAAGAGGACCCATTCATACGCCTATATTTATGCCAGTTGGCACCCAAGCAACTGTTAAATCGGTTTCGCAAAAAGACTTAAAAGAAAGAGTACAAGCACAAATTATTTTAGCCAATACCTATCATGTTTATTTGCGTCCGGGTTTAGAAGTCATCAACAAAGCAGGTGGCGTGCACAAATTCATGAACTGGGACCGACCTATGTTAACAGACAGTGGAGGTTACCAAGTATTTAGCTTGAGTGAAATCAGAAAAATAAAAGAAGAAGGCGTATCATTCCGTTCGCATTTAGATGGAGCAAAAATCTTTTTATCACCTGAAGATGCAACCGATATCCAAAGAACCATTGGTGCAGATATTTTCATGGCATTTGATGAATGTCCACCTTACCCATGCGATATCAACTATGCAAGAAAATCGATGCACCTTACTCACCGCTGGTTGAGCAGATGTATCAAACGATACCAGGAAACAGAACCTTTGTATGATCATTACCAAAGCTTGTTTCCCATTGTTCAAGGAAGTGTATACCCAGAACTAAGAAAAGAATCAGCTCAATACATCGCCGACCAAGGCATGGATGGCAATGCCATTGGTGGACTTAGTGTAGGGGAGCCAGCAGAACAAATGTATGAAATGACAGAATTGGTTTGTGGTATTTTACCTTATGATAAACCACGTTATTTAATGGGCGTTGGAACACCTGAAAACATTTTAGAAAGTATTGCATTAGGCGTAGATATGTTTGATTGTGTGATGCCAACTAGGAATGCGCGACATGGATTTATCTTCACCTCTGAAGGAATCATCAATATCAAAAATGAAAGATGGAAACTTGACTACTCACCCCTCGACCCCATCTTTACACCTGATTATTCAAAAGCTTATGTAAAGCATTTGATTAAATGTAATGAAATGTTAGGAGCAACGATTGCCAGTATTCAAAACTTAAGCTTTTATGTTTGGTTGAGTCAGGAAGCCCGCAAGCACATCTTAGAAGGCGATTTCTTGGTTTGGAAGAAACAGATATTAGAGAAAATTTCTAGGAGATTATAAGTTGCAAATTTAGAGCTCAATGAAATAAGCAATTTGCAGAAAATCTCTACCCGTTTCATCATTGATTTTATAATCGAATTGATGCAAATAGCCCAATTGAACAGCGGTATTTTTAGAAGGCTTGTACTGAAAGGCAAATTGGATTCGGTTTCTTTCAAAATAAGGTTCTTTATCTGTAAAGAATAATTCATTACTCATTGAAACCTGATAAGGATTGAAGTCGGAACGCTTTTTACCAAATCCATAAGAAACACCCAATCTATACCTAAACCTATTCCTATATCCACTTGAAGTAAAACGTGACTCTGAGCGATATCGCTGTTCTATTTTTAAGTTTCCAATCCTTTGGATCAAAGTGAGCTGAGGCCAGATTCGAAATTCATCATTGTTTTTAGGCAATACAAAATCACCACCTTCTTTATAGGTTTGATAGGAACCCAAACCCAAAGTGAAGATGACATTTTTTTCTATTTGATAATTGAATCCACCTTTGTATTCATAGTAATGAAAATGCTCATAGAATCGCAACGACCTCAACTGCGTTTCTGCGAAAACACTCAATTTATTGGAATGATTGTATTTAAGATGCAGCACATTCCAAGTACCTAAATCGTACGAATGAGAATGAAAACAATTTGTGAGCACTAAGAAAATGTTGGTAATAAACCTATTCATTTTTATTTTCTTTAATTGAAATGGATTTCTGTAATACCAATGAATTGGGAATGGTAATGAGCTCTCCATTTTTGGTTTTGAGGTGAACAAAGAAATAAGTGAGCTCCGTAATTTCACCTTCAAAAGGACAATCTTTATCGAGTACTTTTAAATGATTACCAATTTTTAAAGGATGATTGAAGAACAAAATGATACTGGAAGTAATATTAGACAACAAAGACCATTGAGCAAAAAAGGCAATACCCAAAGCGGTTAAAACCGTACTCACAAAAACCAAAATTTCATTTTGTTGAAAACCCCAAACACCTGTCAGAAGTATAACTGCGGCAAGTGTAGTAAACAACTGTGCGGTTCGAATGGCCATTTTACGACGACCCTTTTCGAGAGAAGCTTTTTTGAGGAAATTATTGACAATGGTTTTATTGATGAAATAGAGAACCACATAAACCACTACAATCAATAAGCTTTCTATAATTTGAATTCGATAATTTTCCATGCGCAAATGAACTAAGAAAGTAAAACGATTGTTAATGGAAAAAGTTTCTAGAAACTTGATTGAAAGAAAAGGAATTTAATTCAAGACTAGGTTCTAGTTTGGGGAAATTGCATTTATCGAGTAGCACAATTTATGGGTTGTAATACAGGTTTTATTTTTTATCGTAATAGGGACTTGAAGGACGGAGGGACATTAATAGAATTTGGGCTAAGATGGCTTAAATAGTTATTTAATAGAGAATGGATTCTACTTCTTCATGAGTAATAAACGTTCCACTTCTCACTCGCTCAACTGCCTCATCAATATCACGATTGTATTCGATAATAAAATCATTGACTTCGTTTGTATTTGAAAGAGCCAGCACTTTGATTTTATCTAATAAACCTTCATCGTTTGTATTCAAAACCCATTCTGCAATTTTTTTTCTTTCAGCTAGCGTTATCACCTCAACAAATTTTAGTATTTAGAATTTAAGGGAAATGAAAGGTACGGACAAGCGGTAGTGTGTCCTTCCCTCCCTATTCAAAATGCAAAGAAATCTGAATTAATTGCGGTGATAGATTTTGGATATAATTGGTGAAGATAAATCCATCTCTATACATAGCATTACCAAAGGTTTGGCAAGCTTTTATCTCTGGTGAGAATTTGAAATATTCAAAATAAAAATCAAAGCCAACACCTGCTTCCCAGCCATAAGTGATTGGATTGAGAGAAACAACAGGATCTTGTAATCCCCTATTTTTCTTAACTGTTGAAGCAAAATCATAACTCATCCTGCCACCACCTATTACATACAATCGGGTATTTTTTCTTCTGGCCGATTTGTATTTAAACAATAATGAAGCATCACAATAGGCAGATTCAATCTTTACTTCATCTCTAGAATTTTCGAACTGATAAACAATATTTCGTTGAACAAATGAAATTACCGGAGCCATCAATCTGATGTCCATATTATCATTCAAATGCAAATTGGTTATAGCTCCTAGTCCAATTCCAGGGAAACTCTTCACTGTTATTTGACGCAAAGAATCTTTAGGCAATTCAAGTGTTTTAGCATCTAAATGTGCCCTGCCAATATTTGTAGCAAGGGTGAATCCAAAATGCAAAACGCGGTTATCGTATTGCTCTAAATTGGGTTGAGCAAACGAAGTGATTGTGCCAATAAGAAGCAACAATAAAAAAACTATTTTCCTGCAAGGTATAGAGTGCAAGTGCCAAATGTTAAAGGTTGTACCGAAATATCTTTATATCCGCAAGCTA
>JBMLPO010000413.1:9684-10611 GCA_049242065.1 Bacteroidia bacterium | reverse complement strand
TACACCTGTTTTACAAAATATTCCTGGTGGAGCAGCAGCAAAGCCTTTTATCACACACCACAATGCATTAGATGTTCCATTTTATTTGAGAATTGCCAATGAACTTTACTTGAAAAGATTAATTGTTGGTGGTTTTGATTGGGTATATGAATTCAGCCGTAATTTCAGAAATGAAGGAATGGATAGAACTCATAATCCAGAATTTACCATTCTCGAATTTTATGTTGCTTATAAAGATTATTATTGGATGATGGATTTCACGGAAAAAATGCTTGAAACCACCGCCATCGCATTACATGGAACAACTGAAGTTCCTTGTGGTGATAAAACCTTAAACTTCAAAGCGCCATTCAAACGAATCAGTATTTTCGATGCCATTAAAGAAAATACCGGTATTGATGTAAGTGAAATGAATGAAGATGAGTTACGTGATGTTTGCAAAAAACTTCATATACAAGTTGAACCTTCAATGGGTAAAGGGAAATTAATTGACGAATTGTTTAGTGAAAAATGTGAAGGCACTTTCATTCAACCTACTTTTATCATTGATTACCCTGTTGAGATGAGTCCGTTAACAAAAAAACATCGCTCAAAAGATGGTTTAGTTGAACGATTTGAGTTAATGGTTAACGGAAAAGAAATTGCAAATGCCTATTCTGAGTTAAACGACCCAATTGACCAAAGAGAAAGATTTGAAGACCAAGTGAAATTAATGGAAAGAGGTGATGATGAAGCCATGTTTATTGATCATGATTTCTTAAGAGCTTTAGAATATGGAATGCCTCCTACTGCGGGTATTGGAATAGGAATAGATAGGTTGTGTATGCTCATGACCAATGAAGTTTCTATCCAAGATGTTCTCCTCTTCCCTCAAATGAGGCCTGAGAAGAATGGTTCTGAAAAAGAGGAGATTGAAGTGGGGCCGAA